>DASXOU010001091.1:0-12101 GCA_036494045.1 Polyangia bacterium
TCCGCCGCATCGCCGGCCACAAGGACATGCCGAAACTCGTACGCGCGCTACGCGCTCACGAAATGATTGAACGACAGGAGCACGTCGCGTAAAACGAACCCGACCGCCACGGAAATTCAACAACGCGCGGGACATCCCCGCTCGATGCTGTCAATGGCGATGGCGGGCGCATCGATGAGATGCAGATTAGGCGGCACGGCGATACCGCGAGCACGAGCCATACGGTGAATGCGCCGTGACGTTTCGCCCTTCGGATCTTCGGCGAAGAAACCGACCACGGAGCCGGTGTGCTGGACTTCGAACTTGCCGAGTGCGGGCGTACCACTCGAAACCGATAGCGCCCAATCCGCGAGCACCATCGACTTGCGGAACTTCGCGGGCGCGAAGATGTAGCCGGCCGTGCCGTCGTCGGGAAAGCGCGGCACTAACCCTTTGATCAACCATTCCTGTGTGACGATTTCGGGGATATCGCGAACCGCAATCAGATTGAATGTGGAGGAATCGACACTCGGCCTTGCTTTCTCGAGCGCTGCTGAAAATCGCGCCTTGAACGTGGCCGGATCTTTGGCGTAGAGATCGGCGGGATCCTTGGCACCGTCGAGACGCACTTCGGTGAACCGATCGGCGCCGAGTTGCTTCGTCAGGCCCGCGATAAACGTATCGCCGCCCTTGTCGGGCTCGCGGATGGCGTAGACCTTGGTGATGCCGTCGAGCAACTGCGGCGTGATGACCTTCGTCAGATCAGCGCCGGGGACTCCGAGTGCTGGAATCTCCGCGTGCCACAGGGCCCAACAATCAGACTCGCCTTCGACAAGGACGAGATAGTCGAGCTCGCGCGCGACCACCAAACGATCCTCGCCGTACGCGAGCGGCTTGCCCTGCACCCACCACGATCCTTCTTTCGCGACCAGCGAACCGCGTCCCTTGACCGAAACAACATTGCCGTCGCAGTCGCGGTAGGGGATGCCGATGCCGCCACGATCGAGATCGTGTACGCCAAGATCACGGAGAAACGCCGTCGTCAGTTTCTTGTGCGCGGCAAGGTCGGCAACAGTGGCCTTCTGTTTGCGCTTGGCGTCGTCGCTGAACAGGTCAGCGACCTTCATCCCAAGCGCATCGCAGATCGCGTCCGTCGGGCAGCCGGCGTGACACTTCACAAGGATCTTGCCGCCGTCGCCGACTCTGATCGAAAGACTGGCATGCGTATCGCCGTGCGCGGGGCACTTTGCCTTGTGTCCGGTGCCGTTCTTCTTGGCATCGAGACGCGAAACTAGATCGTCGACGTTCACGCCGCACCGCGCGCTTCGTCGTCAAGTAGGAGCACATCGATCACGTCGAGAAACGCGACCGCTTGCGCTGCCGCCTCTGCGCCGACGGCATCGATTAACCGCACGGCGCGCTCGAGATCGACACCGGCGCGGCCCAGGAGATCGGCGATACGCCATTCCTCCATTGTCTCGGCGATGACAGGAACGATCTGCGCGCGCTGTTCGCGCACCGACTCGTACGCCGCCGGCTGCATTTCGGAGCCGCGTAAGTGGAACTGGTGTTCAGCGGCGAGCCGCATGCCGTCGTCGGCAATCTTGGATAGCCGAGGCAGCGCGCGGGCCCACGCCTGGCGTGGTGACGGCGCCGCCAACGTGCAGACGACGGCGCCGTGAGTGCAACGCTTCCACTTGCGCCAGATCGGTTGCGAAGGATCGCGGCGGGCGTCGATGACCTTCACAGCGACCCCCGACGCACGCGCACCTTGCGCCCACGCTTCACCGACGGGACGCCGCCCCGCTGCACTTGCTTGCGCATCGCCGCGACACTGCATCCGCGAATCTGCGCGGCCTCGGCGATCGTGATCTCGTCATCAGGGGATTGAGCTGCCGGCCGCGCTTCGATGAGTCGGCGCATCTCGGCGAGCTCGGCACGAAGCGGCGCGATGGCGTCGGCGACGATGGCGCCCAGGTCGAGCACGCCGCTACTCATCGGTACCCGCCTTGCCCACGTGCAACTCAATGCCGAGCTGGCGCGCAGCGTGTTCGACGCGGACCTTGGTTAGCTCCTTCGTCGGCTCACCCTGCAGGTAACGACGCACCGCCTTCGGCGAGAGCATCCCGGCCGCGCTGAGCGCTCGGATCTCGTGAGCAGAAAGGGTGTTCTTATTCGCCATCAGGTGCCTCTAAGGCCACCATGAGGCAAATCAGATGACGTGTAAATTCAACTAGTTCGGACGTTAGTCCGATGTATTACTGATTAGCGTCCGACGGCTTTGAACGCTCAAACACTTTGCGTACTTGGTCGTACGCGTCTGTCCATTCGCTTTCGATTCTTCCAGAGACTTTCAGAAGAGCGGCCGTGAACTGCCAGGTCTTCCCAAGACGGACAGAACGGGCGAGCGCCTTTTGTACGGCGAGATTGCCAGGGTTGGCTTTCTTGCGCTTGTCACACGCCTCCGGGACGAGGCCGCTGATGTGACCTTCTGCGTACCAAAGGCGCTCGTCGACGACGTTGAACAGCTCAAACCCATCGACTCCGAGTTGATTGGTCGCGTCCTCGAGATCTTGAACTTCCGCGCGCAGTTTTTTCAGTCGCTTGAGGATGGATTCAGCCGCCTTGTGTTTTGGTGCGCGGTAGGCCGCACGATCGAATGCGCCGAGTATCTTCTGACAGAGCTCGCCATCGACGGATTCGCCGTCCAAGTAATCCGCTGCCGACGCTTTCAAGAATCTCGACACGACCGCACCCCTCGGCACCCCTGGAAGAAATCCCGGGGCGGGGGTCAGCGGGGGTGCCGCGTCGACCCCACTCGCGGCTCATGACTTCCGCGAGCTGCCCCGGGTGATGCATTCAACTCTGCAACAAAACCTGCAACAAACCGCTCCTAAAAACGCTGGACAGGCTCACCGACGACACCATGCGCCGAAGTGGACACGGCTAGCTTTTTACCGTCGCTGCTCAGTGGACATGCTCCCCTGAGAGTGTCACCACCGACGGGACAACCGCAGTCGTAGCGCGCCGACATATGCCGGCGTAGACTTTGCGCGTGAATCGCGCGCTCGCCGCGACCGTTTTGCTCGGGGCCGCGTGTGCGCTCGCACCGTCGAGCGCGTGGGCCGGCGATCTGTTCTCCAGCATCGATGCGGTGGCGGCGGAGCTGCGGGCGCCCGATGCGGCGCGGCGGCGCGACGCCGTCGACAAGCTCGACGCCTGGCCGGGCGACGAGTCGCACTCGCTCTTGTTGGTCGCGCTCGGCGACGCGGACGCGGACGTGCGCGCGCATGCGGCGGCGTCGATCGGGCGTCATCGCGTGATGGAGGCGCTGCCGCGGCTCATCGGCGCGCTCGGCGATCCCGATGCGCACCTGCGCGCATCGGCGGCGGAGGCGCTCGGGGCGCTGCTCGGCGGCGGCGCGTCGGAGCCGAGCAAGGATGCGCTGCGCGCGGTCGACACGCTCGAGCGCGCGCTCGGCGACGGTGAGCACGAGGTGCGCGAGGCGGCTGTGGTCGCGCTCGGGCGCTTACCGCCGAACCTCGGCAAGCGCACGGCGGTGGCGCTGACCGGGCGGCTCGACGACGAGGCGGCGGGCGTGCGCCAGCGCGCGGCCGAGGTGCTCGGGCGTATGCGCGAGGCGCGCGCGGTGGTGCCGCTTCTGGCGCGGCTCGGCGACACGACGCGCGAGGTACGCGCGGCGGCGCTGGACGCGCTGGCCGCGCTCGGCGATGCGCGCGCGGTGCCGGCGATCGTTCGCATGCTCAAGGATCCGGCCGACGACGTGCGCGCGTCGGCCGTCGCGGCGCTGGGGCGCTTGCAGGCCAAGAGCGCGGTCGGTCCGCTGGTCGAGGTGCTGCAGCGCGGGCCCAATGGCGGCTCGAGCGATGCGCTGCGCGCGCGGGCGACGTTCGCGCTCGGGCAGATCGGGACCACGGCCAGCATCGAGGCGCTGGTGACGGCGCTCCATCGCGACGAGCTGCAGGTGGCGGCCAAGGAGGCGCTGGTGCGCGTCGGGGCGCGCGCGGTGGCGCCGTTGTGCGCGCACCTCGGCGACGCGCAGCCCGATCTGGCGTCGGTGTACGTGGAGCTCTTGAGCGCGCTCGGCAATCCCGAGGCGACGCCGGCGCTGCTCGACGAGCTCGGCCGCGGGCGCGTGCCCGCCGAGAACGTGGTCGACGCGCTCGGGGCGATGCTGCGCGCACCCGGGGGCAACAATGACAAGCGTCTGATGGTGACGCTCGTGTCGCTCTTGTCGGCGCCGTCGGGGATCGTGCGGCGCCACGCGGCCGAGGCACTGCGCGGGAGCGTCGACGCGCGCGCGATCTCGGTATTGGCGGCGGCCACCAGCGACGACGAGCGCGACGTGCGCGTCATCGCCATCGGCGAGCTCGGGCGCCTGGGCGCGCGCGAAGCTCTTGGCGAGCTCGAGCACGCGCTCGGATCACCGGACGAATCGACGGCGGCGGCGGCGGCGCGCGCGCTCGGCCAGCTCGGCGATCGGCGCGCCGTCGATCCGTTGGTGGCGGCGCTGTCGCGGACCGAGCGGCGGGTGCGGCGCGAGGCGGCCGATGCCCTCGCCCGCGTCGCCGACGGCGGCGCCACGCCGTCGCTGTTGCGCGCCGTGCGCACGGCGGCGCCCGATCGGCGCGCGACCGCGATCGTGGCGCTCGGCGGGGTCGTGCGCCATCGGCCCGATGCGACCGCGCGCGAGCTGCTCTTCGGCTACGTCGAGAGCAACGACACCGCGGCGGCGCTGGCGGCGCTCGACGCGCTCGGCGCCATGGGCGATCGCGCGGCCGTGCCGCGGCTGCAACACCTGGTCGAGTCGCGCTTCGACGACGACGTGCGCGGGCGCGCGCTGGCGGCGCTCGGCGACATCGGCGGCGACGAAGCGGCGCGCACGCTGGTATCGATGCTCGCCGGCGATTACGGCGATCCGCGCGTACGCGCCGAAGCCGCGTGGGCGCTCGGCAAGCTCAAAAAGGCGGACGGCGCGGCCATCAACGGGTTGACCGCGGCGCTGCACGCCTCGGCGCCGTCGGTGCGGGCCAACGCGGCGGCCGCGCTCTATCGGCTCGGCCGCGCGCCCGACGAGCTCTTGCGCCTCGTCGACGATCGCGATCCGGCGGTGCGCGGCAACGCGGCCCTGGCGCTGGCAAGGTCGTCCAAAGCGCGCGGCTCGCTCGGGCGGCTCGCCGAGCGTGACGACGATCGCTTCGCGCGCGCGGCGGCCAAGCGCGCGGTCGGTCCCAACGCGGCGCCGGCGCCCTCTTCCGACTGGATCGCGCTCGACGTCGTCGACTTCGACGGCGCGCCGCTCGGCGACACCGGTTACCGCCTGGTCCTGCCCGATGGGCTGCAGCGAACCGGCGTCACCGATGAGCGCGGCGTCATCCGCGAAGAATCGGTGCCGGCCGGCGCCTGTACGCTGCTGCTCGACGAAGCGGCTCCGCCACGTTAGATTTAGCGGAATGAGTCTCGCCGCGCTCATCATCCCGATGATTCCCGGCGTGCTCTGGCTCTGGATCATCTACCGCACCGACTGGTACGAGCCGGAGCCCAAGCGCCTCGTGCTCGCCACCTTCGGGCTCGGCATTCTCGCCATCGCGCCGGCGTTCGGCGGCGAGCGGCTCATCGGCGCGGTCTACCCGTTTCTGCGCTACATCGAGACCGCGGCGACGACGGGCGTGATGGCGCCGCTGCCGATGGCCATCGGCTGTTTCCTCGTGATCGGGCCCTGCGAGGAGCTCGCAAAGTTCTTGGCGGTGCGGCTCTTCGTCTACCGCAACAAAGAGTTCAACGAGCCGCTCGACGGCATCATCTACGCCGCGGCGGCGGCGCTCGGCTTCGCCAGCCTCGAGAACATGCTCTACGTCATCGACTGGCACACCGGCCACGTGCACATCGAGTGGCGCGCGCTCGGCATCCGCTCCCTGTTCGCGCTGCCCGGCCACGTCATCTTCTCGACGACCTGGGGCTACGCGCTCGGCCGGCAGAAGTTCGATGCGAGCTATCGCGTCTGGCCGATGGTGATCCTCGCGGCGCTCTTGCACGGGCTCTACGACTTCTTGCTCATGTACCGCCCGACGCAGCCGCTCATCCTGCTCTACATGTCGCTGATGGTGCCGATCATCGTGCGTCAGATCAGGCTGCTGCGCGCAGAGTCGCCGTTTGCCCCGGGAGGCGCGCTTGCGCCGCCTGCCGCAGCCGCCGACGCGCGCGATGCAACCGGGACATGACGGTGCCGACGGGACATTCGAGCGCGCAGGCGATCTCGCGGTAGCTGAGCTCCTCGATCTCGGCGAGCTCGAGAATGCGCCGCTCGCTCGGATGCAGCGACGCCAGCGCGGCGACGAGGTCGGCGTCGTCGAGCGGCCGCGGCTCGGGCTCGGCCGGCGCCGCGTCGGGCTGAAGCGCGATGACGCGCGCGCGTAGCCGCTCGGCGCGCGCGGCGCGGCGCCGCTCGGAGATGGCGAGGTTGTGCAGGATGCGGCACAGCCACGCGCGGCCGTTCGAGCCCGATTGGTAGCGATGGCGCGCGGCGATGGCGCGGACGAAGGTCTCTTGTACGAGATCGTCGGCGTCGGTGCCGGCCCAGCGACGGGCGAGACGCGAGAGCAGCTGCGCGTGTGGGTACAGCTCGGCGACAAATTCATGGAGCTCCATGGCGGAGCCTGGTTGCAGCCGGCGTGCCGAGCGCGATTCCGCGTGGTTGCGGCGCGCGCGTGACAACTTGTCAGCGCGTGGCGAGAAGATGTGGCAAGGCGTCGATGACGTCGCCGGCGACGAGGCCGGTCTGCGAGCGCTCGGCGGCGGCGCGATCGCCGGCGGCGCCGTGCAGGTAGACGGCGGCGCAGGCGGCGATGAAGGGATCGACGCTGCCGCTTTGGGCCGCGATGCGCGCCATCGCCGCGGCGGTGACGCCGGTGAGGACGTCGCCGGTGCCGGCGGTGCCCATGCCCGGGTTGCCGGTCGGGTTCACGGCGAGGCGGCCGTCGGGCGCGGCGATGACGGTGCGCGCGCCCTTCAAGACGCAGACGGCGCCGAACTTGTCGGCGATGGCGCGCGCGGCGCCGACGCGATCTTCTTGCACCGCGCCCACCGACGAGCCGAGGAGGCGCGCCGCTTCGCCGGGATGCGGCGTCAGCACCGTCGGTGAGCCGCGCCGGGGCAGAAGCGCGTGATCGGCGGCGATGGCGTTGAGCGCGTCGGCGTCGACGACCAGCGGCAGCTCCGAGTTGCCGAGCGCGCGGATGCGGGCGAGCGCGGCGTCGTCGCGCGCGATGCCGGGGCCGACGGCGGCGGCCTTCTTGCCGGCCAGGAGCGCCTGCAGATCGCCGGCGCCGACCGACTCGATCATCAGCTCGGGCACGCGCCCCTCGACGAGCGCGGCGGCGTCGGCCGGCATGGCGACGGTGCACAGGCCGGCGCCCGCGCGCAGCGCCGCGCTGCCGGCGAGCAGCGCCGCGCCGGTCTTGCCGCGCGAGCCGGCGACCACGAGCACGTGGCCGTGCGTGCCTTTGTGGCCGGTGAGCTTGCGCTCGCGCAACGGCACGAGCGCCGACTCGTCGAGCAGCTCGGCGCGCACGCCGTGCTCGCGCGCGAGCCGCTCGGGGATGCCGATGTCGGCAACGTGCAGCGTACCGACCATCGCCTGCTCCTCGGCGCCGACGAGCCCGAGCTTGGCGAACGCGAACGTGACCGTGTGATCGGCGCGCACGCAGGGGCCGATGATGCCCTTGTCGGCGTCGAGCCCCGACGGCACGTCGACGGCGACGACGGGGCCGCGGTGCGCGCGCATGCGGGCGATGGCGTCGCGCGCCGGGCCGGCGCCGACGGCGCGGTGCAGGCCGGTGCCGAAGATGGCGTCGACGACGATGTCGTTGCGGTGCAAGGGCGCCTTGTCGGCCTCGAAGATGCGCACCGGCGACTTCTCGCAGGCGTCGAAGTGGATCTTGGCGTCGCCCGCGACCTTGGCGCGCTCGCCGACGAGCGCGACGATGACGTCGGCGCCGCGGTTGGCGAGGTGGCGCGCGACCACGAAGCCGTCGCCGCCGTTGTTGCCGGGGCCCGCGAAGACGACGACGCGCGCGTGGGCGGCGTCGTAGTGGCGCGCGATGACGTCGACGACGCCGCGGCCGGCCGACTCCATGAGCACGACGCCGGGCACGCCGATGCGATCGATGGTCGCGCGATCGAGCGCGCGCATCTGTTCGGCCGTGACGAGGAGCATCAACCTTCGGCCACCACGAACGCCATCGCCGCGTCGTCGGCGTGGGTGATCGAGAGATGGAGCGCGCGCACGCCACGCGCGGCGGCGGCGGCGGCGGCGTTGCCGCTCAAGCGAAACGCGGGCGCGCCGTCGCCGTCGTTGACCACCTCGAGCTCGTGCCAGCGGAGCCCCTCGGGCACGTGCAGCGCCTTTAAGAGCGCCTCCTTGGCGGCGAAGCGCGCCGCGAAGTGCTGCGCCGCCGACGCGCGCTTTCGGCAATAGGCGCGCTCGCCGTCGGTGAACAGGCGCGCCTCCAGCCGCTCGGGATGTGCATCGAAGGCGCGCTGCATGCGGCTCACGGGTGTCAGATCCACGCCGACGCCGAGGATCACGCCGGCCCTCCGGCGCCGCCGCGCACGCGATCGATCGCCGCGCGCATCTCGCGCACCGCGCGCTCCATGCCCACCAGCACCGCGCGCGCGACGATGGCGTGGCCGATGTTGAGCTCCTCGATCTCGCGGATGGCGGCCACCTCGCCGACGTTGCCGTAGTCGAGCCCGTGGCCGGCGGCGACGTGCAGCCCGAGCTCGGCGCCACGCACCGCCGAGCGCTCGATGCGCGCCAGCTCCTTGTGCGCCGCCGCCGACGGCAGCCCGCGCCAGGCGTTGCAATAGTCGCCGGTGTGCAGCTCGACGCGCGGCGCGCCCAGCTCCTTGGACGCCGCGATCGCGTCCTCCGACGGATCGATGAACAAGCTGACGGCGATGCCGTCGCCTGCGAGCGCCGCGATCGCTTTGCCCACGCCCGCCTTCGCCGCGCCGGTGACGTCGAGCCCGCCTTCGGTGGTCTGCTCCTGCCGCTTTTCCGGCACGAGCGACACGACGTCGGGCTTGAGGTCGCGCGCGATCGCGACCATCTCGTCGGTGGCCGCCATCTCCAGGTTCAAGACGCCGCGCACCGTCTGGCGCAGCAGGCGCACGTCGCGATCCTGGATGTGCCGGCGATCCTCGCGCAGGTGCACCGTGATGCCGTCGCCGCCGGCGAGCTCGACCAGCGTCGCCGCCCACAGCGGATCGGGATACGACGTGCCGCGCGCCTGCCGCAGCGTCGCCACGTGATCGATGTTGACGTGAAGTTTCATGGATAAATCCAATCGCCGCAGCTGGTCGACGGCGCACACTTGCCGGCGACATAGTCGGCGTAGCAGCAGTCCATGGCGATGCAGCTGCGCGTCGGATCGCTCGCGCAGCCGTCGCCGCAAGTGCACATGCCGGGCGGCACCATGCCGCTGCCGACGGGATCCACCATCGGCGTGCACGGCTGCCCGCTGCACATGCACATGCCGCCGGCGCAGGTGGCGCCCATGGGGCAGAGGGTGCCGCAGTTGCCGCAGTTGCGGATGTCCGATTGCAGGCTGACGCAGCCGTCGGCGCCGCAGCACGATTGCCCGAGGCTGCACTTGTCGCCGTTGGGCGGGCAGCCGCAGCTGCCGCCGAGGCAGACGGTGCCGACGGCGCAGACGGCGCCGCAGTCGCCGCAGTTGCGCGGATCGTGCATGACGTCGGTGCAGGTGGAGGCGCAGCACTTGCCGCCGCATTGCTCGGGATGCGTCGGGCAGATCCCCTGGCCGACGACGCCCGAGCCGCTGCGCCCGTCGACGCCGCAGCCGAACAGGGCGACAGCGACGACGAGGATCAGCGAGGCGCGCGCCACGCCGAGACGCTATCGCCCTCCCCCGTCGCTGTCAACGCGCGGGAGAATCCGCCGCCGCGCGCGCGTACTAGGCCGAGACCATGCGCGCGTTCGTGTTCGCCCTGCCGCTCTTTGCGCTCGCGACGTCGGCGTCGGCGGACACCTCGGTCGGGACCACCGCCGGACGGCGCGCCAGCTTCCGCGTCGAGCACGTGAAGATCGACGAGACCGCGAACGACGAGACGATCTGGCTGGTCTCGACACGTGATCCGTCGCTGCGCGCGCGCCTCCCCGAGGTCGCGCTGCCCGAAGAGGGCGCCGACATGACCTCGGGCAACACGAGCTACCTGTCCGATGTGTTCGTCTCGCCCGACGAGCGCTTCCTCTTCCGCGATCAAAAGCTCTTCCACGGCGGCAACGCCGCCTACCTCTACACGCGCGTACGCGGCCTCGTGTACCGGCCGGCTGCGCCTGCGCGCCTCGATCTCGCCGTCAAACGCTTCTTCGCCGCGTCGGTCGGCGGCAGCGAAGACACCGACGCGATGGGCATCGTCGAGCTGGTCGCCTGGGGCGACGACGGCGCCTCCGCGATCCTCAACCTACGCGGCCGCGAGATCGCCGGCGACTACGAAGTCTTCGACTGGCGCTGCACGATCGATCTGCCGAGCGGCCGGGTCCACGTCACGCGCGCGCAAGCGGAGGCCAACGCCGGCACCTTCACGCGGTGCCGCACGCCTGCTCGAGCGCCCGCGCGATCTCGTCGGCGTAGCCCTTGATGACGGCTTCGTCGGGCCCTTCGACCATCACGCGCGCCTTGGCCTCGGTGCCCGAGTAGCGCACCAGAACGCGCCCGTCGGCGCCGAGCACCTTCTCGATCTTGGCGATCGCCGCCGACACCAACGGCAGCTCGGCGAGCGGCTTCTTCTCCTTGACCTTCAAGTTCACCAGCACCTGCGGATAGCGCGTCATCACGCGCCGCAGCTCCGACAGCGGCTTTTGGCTCTCGAGCATCACCGCCAGCACCTGCAGCGCGCCGAGCACGCCGTCGCCCGTCGTCATGTGGTCGAGGAACACGAGGTGCCCCGACTGCTCGCCGCCGAAGTTGTAGCCGTGCGTGCGCATCGACTCGACGACGTAGCGATCGCCGACCTGCACGCGCTCGATGCGCCCGCCGAGCTCGCCCAGCGATCGCTCGAGGCCGAGGTTCGACATCACCGTCGTCACCATCGTCTTGTGCTTGAGCTCGCCGCGCTCGATCATGCGGCGCGCGCACATCGCCATGATGCTGTCGCCGTCGACCTCTTCGCCGTGCTCGTCGGCGATGATGACGCGGTCGGCGTCGCCGTCGACGGCGATGCCGATCTGCGCGCCGTGCTTCTTGACCGCCGCCTGCATCTTGCCCGGATGAAGCGCGCCGCAGTCGTCGTTGATGTTGGTGCCGTCGGGCCGCGCCGACAGCGTGATCACGTCGGCGCCGAGCTCGGCGAACACCGCCGGCGCGACCTTGTAGGCGGCGCCGTTGGCGCAATCGACGACGACGCGCAGCCCCTCGAGCGTCAGGTGGCGCGGGAACGCGTTCTTCAAGAACTGCACGTAGCGCCCGCGCGAGTCTTCGATCTTGGTCGCCTTGCCAATTTCGGCGCCGTGCGGACGGTTGCGATCGAGCTCGTCCGACGCCATCAGCTCCTCGAGCCGCGCCTCGACCTCGTCGGGCAGCTTGAACCCGTCGGCGGCGAAGATCTTGATGCCGTTGTCCTCGAACGGATTGTGCGACGCCGAGATGACCACGCCGGCGTCGGCGCGCATCGACGACGTGATGAACGCGATGCCCGGCGTCGGCAGCGGGCCGCACAGCATGACGTCGGCGCCCATCGAGCAGATGCCGGCGGCGAGCGCCGTCTCGAAGAGGTAGCCCGACAGGCGCGTGTCCTTGCCGATGACGATGCGACCGCGTCCCGACTTGTGCTTGCCGCGGAAGTGATAGGCGACGGCGCGGCCGAGGCGCAGCGCCATCTCCGGCGTCATCGGATCGAAGTTGGCGCGACCGCGAACGCCGTCGGTGCCGAAGAGCTTGCGGGTCGTCGGAGTGGTCACGGGGCTAAGGATAGCTGCTTTCTCTGCGGCGGGCGGCATGGGCTCCTCGGAGACTGGGGCAAGGTTATTCACGCTTACGTCGGGTTGTAAGCATGATGGTGTCGGGCTGCACCTCCGCGGC
>DASXOU010001092.1:0-15158 GCA_036494045.1 Polyangia bacterium
CTCGTCGCGCAAGAAGAGCTGACGGTGGCGGAGCTGACCGCCATCACCGAGCTGCAGCAGCCGCGCGTGTCGACCCACCTCGGCAAGCTGCGCGAGGCGAGCCTCGTGCGCGATCGCAAGGTGGGCGCGTCGACCTACTACGCGGTCAACGAGGAGACGATGCCGCCGGCGGCGCGCGCGCTGTGGAAGCTCTTGCGCAGCCAGATCCAGGACGACGTCATCGACAGCGATCGCAAGCGCATGCAGCAGCTGGTGCGCGCGCGGGAAAAAGCGGCCTCCTGGCCCGACGCCGTCGCCGGGCAGATGGAGCGCCACTATTCGCCGGGACGGACCTGGGAGGCGGCGGCGCGCGGGCTCATCGGGCTCTTGCGCCTCGGGGACGTGCTCGACGCCGGCAGCGGCGACGGGGCGATCGCGCAGCTCCTGGCGCCGCGCGCCCGGTCGGTCACTTGTCTCGATCGATCGGAGCGCGTGATGGCGGCGGCGCGGCAGCGGCTCGGGCGCGAGGGTAACGTTCGCTTCGCGGTCGGCGATCTACACGCGCTCGCGTTCGCCGACGCGCACTTCGATCACGTGCTCCTGTTCAACGTGCTCACCTACGCGAAGGCGCCGGCGCAGGTGATCGGCGAAGCGGCGCGAGTGCTGCGGCCGCGCGGCGATCTCATCGTCGTCACGCTCGAGGCGCACCAGCAGCAGGACGTCACGGCGGCGTATCAGCACGTCAACAGCGGCTTCACGGTGCCGGGGGTCAAGAAGATGCTGCAGAAGGCCGGGCTCACCGTCGAGAGCTGCGCGATCTCCAGCCGCGAGAAGCGCGAGCCGCACTTTCAGGTCATCACGGCCGTGGCGCACAAGTCATGAGCGAAAATTGGTTTAACCAATCCGAAGTGGAAGCGGCGCTGCGCGCGATCTTGCGCGATCGGATCCTCGTCATCGACGGCGCCATGGGCACGCAGATCCAGGCGGCCAAGCTCGGCGACGCCGATTTTCGCGGCGAGCGGTTCGCCGCGCATGCGCACGACCTCAAGGGCAACGGCGACGTTCTGTCGCTCACGCGCCCCGACGTGATTCGCGCGATCCACGACGCCTATCTCGAGGCGGGCGCCGACGTCATCGAGACCAACACCTTCACGGCGACGAAGATCGCGCAAGCCGACTACGGGCTGGAAGCGGCGGTCTACGACATGAACCTGGCGTCGGCGCAGATCGCGCGCGCGTCGGCCGACGCGTCGACGGCGAAGTCGGGACGGCGTCGCTTCGTCGCCGGCGCGATTGGTCCTACCAATCGCACGCTGTCGATCTCGCCGCAGGTGAACGATCCGTCGTTCCGCGCCGTGACCTTCGACGAGGTGCGGGCGTCGTATGTCGAGCAGGTGCGCGCGCTCCTCGACGGCGGCGTCGACGTCCTGCTCGCCGAGACGGTGTTCGACACGCTGAACCTGAAGGCGTGCTTGTTCGCGATCGATGAAGTGTTCGTCGAGCGCAAGACGCGCGTGCCGGTGATGCTGTCGGTGACCATCACCGACAAGTCCGGGCGCACCTTGAGCGGGCAGACCATCGACGCGTGGTGGGTGTCGGTGACGCACGCGCGGCCATTTTCCGTCGGCATCAACTGCGCGCTCGGCGCCGCCGAGATGCGGTCGTACCTGGCGGAGCTGGCGGCGATCGCCGACTGCTATGTGAGCTGCTATCCGAACGCGGGCCTGCCCAACGCGTTCGGCGAGTACGACGAGACGCCGGCGATGACGGCGAAGCTCTTGCGCGGGTTCGCCGACGACGGGCTCATCAACTTGGTCGGCGGCTGCTGCGGCACGACGCCGGCGCACATCGCGGCGATCGCGAGCGCCGTCGAGGGCGTGGGACCGCGCGCGGCCAACGTGAGCTCGTCGCCGTTCACGCAGCTGTCGGGGCTCGAGGTCCTGACGATTCGGCCCGAGACCAACTTCGTCATGATCGGCGAGCGCACCAACGTCACGGGGTCGGCGAAGTTCGCCGAGCTCATCAAGAAGGGCGACTTCGCCACGGCGACGGCGGTGGCGGTGGAGCAGGTGCGCGGCGGCGCCAACCTCATCGACGTCAACTTCGACGAGGGCATGCTCGACGGCGTGGCGGCGATGACCACGTTCCTCAACATCCTGGCGACGGAGCCCGAGGTCGCGCGCGTTCCGATCATGGTCGACAGCAGCAAGTGGAGCGTGATCGAAGCGGGCCTCAAGTGCGTGCAGGGCAAGGGCGTGGTCAATTCGATCTCGCTCAAGGAAGGCGAGGCGGACTTCCTCGACAAGGCGCGCCTGGTTCAGCGCTACGGCGCCGGCGTGGTGGTGATGGCGTTCGACGAGACCGGGCAGGCGGACACGGTCGCGCGCAAGGTCGCGATCTGCCAGCGCGCGTACAAGCTGCTCGTCGACAAAGTAGGCTTCAATCCGCTCGACATCATCTTCGATCCCAACATCCTCGCCGTGGCGACGGGGATGGAGGAGCACGCCGACTACGCCAAGAACTTCATCGAGGCGACGACGATCATCAAGGCGACCTGCCCGGGCGTGAAGATCTCGGGCGGCGTGTCGAACCTGTCGTTCTCGTTCCGCGGCAACAACACCGTGCGCGAGGCGATGAACTCGGCGTTCCTCTATCACGCGATCCGCGCCGGCATGGACATGGGGATCGTCAACGCCGGGCAGATCGTGGTGTACGAGCAGATCGAGCCCGAGCTGCTGACGCGCGTCGAGGACGTGCTGTTCAATCGGCGCGCGGATGCGACCGAGCGGCTGGTCGAGCTCGCCGAGACGGTCAAGGGCACGGGCAAGAAGAAGGAAGCGGACGTGGCGTGGCGCGCGGCGCCCGTCGCGGAGCGCATCAGCTACGCGCTCGTCAAAGGCATCGTCGACTTCATCGAGGCGGACGTCGAGGAGGCGCGGCAGAAATTCGCGCGGCCGCTCGAAGTGATCGAAGGGCCGATGATGGACGGCATGAAGATCGTCGGCGACCTGTTCGGCGCCGGCAAGATGTTCCTGCCGCAAGTGGTGAAGTCGGCGCGCGTGATGAAGCGCGGCGTGGCGCATCTGCTGCCGTTCATGGAGGCGGACAAGCTGAAGACGGGCGACACGCGCTCGCACGGCAAGGTACTGATGGCGACGGTCAAGGGCGACGTGCACGACATCGGCAAGAACATCGTCGGCGTGGTGCTCGGCTGCAACAGCTACGAGGTGATCGATCTCGGCGTGATGGTGCCGTGCGAGAAGATCCTCGAGACGGCAGTGCGCGAGAAGGTCGACGTCGTCGGGTTGTCGGGGCTGATCACGCCGTCGCTCGACGAGATGGTGCACGTGGCCAAGGAGATGGAGCGGATTGGTTTGACCATTCCGCTGCTCATCGGCGGCGCGACCACCAGCCGGCAGCACACCGCGGTGCGGATCGCGCCCGAGTTTTCGCGGCCGACGGTGCACGTGCTCGACGCGTCGCGCGCGGTGTCGACGGTGGCGTCGCTGCTCGACGACAAGCAGCGCGAGGAGTTCGATCGCAAGAATCGCGGCGAGCAGAAGGAGCTGCGCGAGCTGCACGGCGGACGGCGCATCAAGCAGGTCGTCCCCTTCGCCGACGCGCAGGCGAATCGCTTGAAGATCGAGTGGCGCAAAGAGGATCTGGCGCTGCCGGAGTTCGTCGGCGCGCGGACGATCGAGATTCCGCTCGGGCAGCTGGTCGAGTACATCGACTGGACCTTCTTTTTCACCGCGTGGGAGCTCAAGGGGCGCTTTCCGCAGATCCTCGAGCATCCGCAGTATGGCGAGGCGGCGCGCGATCTGTACAAGAGCGCGACCAAGCTGTTGTCGCGCATCGTCGACGAGAAATTGCTGACGGCGCGGGCGACGTATGGATTCTGGCCGGCGTCGAGCGACGGCAACGACGTGGTGCTGTGGGCCGACGCGCAAGGGTCGCGCGAGGTGGCGCGGTTCAACATGATCAGGCAGCAGCAGGCGAAGATGGAGCCGGGGCCGCATCTGTCGCTCGCGGATTTCGTGGCGCCGCGGTCGAGCGGGCTCGTCGATCACGTGGGCGCGTTCGCGGTGACGGCGGGGATTGGCGCGGACGAATTGGCGCGCGGGTACGAGCGGGCGCTCGATGATTACAGCGCGATCATCTGCAAGGCGCTGGCGGATCGGTTGGCCGAGGCGGGCGCGGAGATGCTGCATCAGCTCGCGCGGCGGCAGTGGGGATATGGCGCGGCGGAGACGCTGACGCCGGCGCAGCTGGTCGACGAGAAGTATCGCGGGATCCGGCCGGCGTTCGGATATCCGGCGTGTCCGGATCATTCGGAGAAGCGGAAGCTGTTCGCGCTGCTCGGGGCGGAGGCGGTGGGGATGGCGCTGACGGAGAGCTGCGCGATGACGCCGGCGGCGAGCGTGAGCGGGATGTATTTCGCGCATCCGGCGGCGCGATATTTCAACGTCGGAAAGATCGGGCGCGACCAGGTGGTCGCGTACGCGGCGCGCAAGGGCGTGGCGGTGGCGGAGGTGGAGCGCTGGTTGGCGACGAACCTCGGCTACGAGGCGGCGGCCGAGAGCGACGCGGCGTAGCGAGGGCGGCGCTGCGAAGCGTCGCTAGGAGTTGGCGCCGACGAGCTGCGAGAGGGCGCGCAGGTGGGCGCGCGCGTTTTCCAGCTGCTCGGTCGCCTGGCTGAGGGCGTCGGCGACGACCTGCACCGAATCTTTCGGCTCGCTCATGGCGGCGGTCTCGTCGCTGGCGGCGCGCAGGCTCGAGCGTAGCTCGGCGAGGGAGTCGTTGAGCGCGGCGACTTCGTCGGTGGTGCCGGCGGCGGCGGCGGCGGGCGAATCGGCGGCGGCGCCGGATGATGCGGCGCCGGACGATGTAGCACCGGTGGATGCGGCGGCCGCCGCGGAAGCTGCGCGCTCGGCTTCGGCGCGCGCGGCGGCGGTGGCGGCGTGCGCGGCGGCGAGCTCCGACTCGAGGGCGCTCACGCGTTCGGCGAGCGGCTCGCGCTCTTCCTCGGCGGCGCGGCGCAGCGCGCGCTCGTCGTCGGCGCGCCGGGCTTCGGTGGCGACGCGCGCGGCTTCTTCGTCGGCGCGCTTGGACTCGGCGGCGGCGTGGGCGGCGGTGTCGTCGGCGCGCTTGGATTCGGCGGCGGCGTGGGCTTCGGCGGCGGCGAGATTCTCGCTCGCGGCGGCGATCGCGGCCTGCGCGGCGGCGAGCTCGGATTCGAGCGTGCGCAGCTTGTCGCCCGACGATCGATCGTGCTCGCCCGCCGGCTGCTCGACGGCGTGCGCGCGCGCTTCGGCGGCCTGCGCGCGCTCGGCCGCGGCGGCGAGCGCGGCTTCGGCGGCATGCAGCTTCTCGGCGGCGGCGGCGGCTTCGGCGCGCGCCGCCTGCAGCTCGGCCTCGAGCGCCTGAAGCTTGGCGGCGGCGGATTGCGCGGCGGCGTCGGCGCCGGCGGCGAGCGCGGCCTCGGAGGCACGCAGCTTCTCGGCGGCGGCTGCGGCTTCGGCGCGCGCGGTGTGCAGCTCGGCTTCGAGCGCCTGAACCTTGGCGGCGGCGGATTGCGCGGCGGCGTCGGCGCCGGCGGCGTGGTCTTGCGCTTGCGCCGCGAGCGCACGCTGCTGCTCGTGCGCGGACTGCAGCTCGGCCTCGGTGGCACGGCGCTTCTCGTCGGCGGCGCCGGCGGCTTCGCGCGCCGCGCCGGCGGCGGCTTCGGCGGCGGCCGCGCGCTTGTCGGCGGCGGCGAGGCGCTCCTCGATCGCGGCGGCATCCGCGCTCTGCGACGAAGCTGCATCGCGCGCGCGCTTCTCGGCTGCGTCGGCGCGCGCAGCTTCGGCGTTGGCGCGCTCCTCGATCTGCTTGGCGTGCTGCTCGGACTGCAGCGCGCGCTTCTCGAGCTCCTGCGCGCGCGCGGCTTCGGCGTTGGCGCGCTCGTCGATCTGCTTGCCGTGCGCGTCGGACTGCAGCGCGCGCTGCTCGAGCTCGTGCGCGCGTGCCCCTTCGGCATTCGCGCGCTCCGCGCCCTCTTTCGCCTGCGCCTCCGCAGCCTGCGCCCGCTTCTCCAGCTCCGTCGCGCGCGCCTCCGCCGCCCGCACTTTCGCCTGCGCGTCTTCGCCGCTCGACGCCAACGCCTGCGCGCCCTTCTTCGCCGCCGCCACCTGCTGCTCGAGCGCCCCCACGCGCTCCTCGGCCTTCGCCGCGCGCGCCTCGATCTCCTGCGCCCGTCGCTGCGCCGCCTGCACGCCCTCCGCGATCGCCTTCGCCCCCGCCGCCGCCTCCGCCAGCTGCTGCTCGAGCGCCTTGACCCGCCCCTCGGCCTCCTTTTGCCCCTTGCCCGCGTCCCCGCGCAGCCGCTCCAGCTCCGCCGTCAACCGCTCGCGCGCCGCGACCGCTTCCTTCGCCTCCGCGCGCGCCGTCGCCACGGCGTTCGCCGCTTCCGTCGTCGCCGCCTCCGCGTCGCCGCGCAGCTTCGCCGCCGCGCCCGCTTCGGCGTCGCGCGCCGCCTTCAGCTCGCCGGCGAGCTGCGCGCGCTCCGCCTCCGCCGTCGACGCCAGTGCGCGCAGCTGCGTCAGCTCCGCCGTCGCCGCCGACAGCTTCTTTTGCGCGTCCTTCTCCGCCTCGACGGCGGTCTGCCGCACCTTGCGCTCGCGCGCGGCGTCATCCTGGGCGCGCTTGAGCTCTTCCGCCGTGGCTCCCGCGGCGACCGGCGCGACCGCCGCCGCCGCCGCGTGCGCCGCCTGCAGCTCGCCGTACATCACCTGCACTTGTGCGCGCGCCTCGGTGAGCTCGCCGCGCAACTTGTCGACGAGCGCGCGAAACTGATCGATCTCCTTGCGCGCCAATTCGAGCTGCGCCGCCGCCAGCCCTTCGCCGTCGCCCGCCGACGACGCCGGCGCGTCCGCCGCCGCCGCCGCCGATGCCGCCGCCTCTTCCGGCACCACGAACACGACCAGGCTCCCCATCACCGCCGGCTCGCCGGGCACCAGCCGCGCGCGCTGCACCTTCTCCGCGCCCACGAACACGCCCGACATGCTGCCGAGATCCTCGATCCAATAGTCGCCGCCATCGAGCACGATGCGCGCGTGCCGACGCGACACCACCGCGTCCTCGGTGCGCACCTGACACTCGGTTGCGCGTCCGATCAAGATCGGCTCGCCCCCGAGCTCGAGCGACTTCTCGACCTTGTCGAAGTCGTAATAGGTCAGGCGCGGCATGGCGCTCCCGACGGTAGCACAATCTGCTATCGTAACCGCGTGAAGCAATACCTCGACCTCGTCCGCCACGTACTCGACCACGGCGTACAAAAGGGCGACCGCACCGGCACCGGCACGCTCTCGGTCTTCGGCTACCAGACGCGCTACGATCTGTCGCGCGGCTTTCCCGCCGTCACGACCAAGAAGCTGCACCTCAAGTCGATCATCTACGAGCTGCTCTGGTTCCTGCGCGGCGAGACCAACGTCAAGTGGCTGCAGGAGCGCGGCGTCACCATCTGGGACGAGTGGGCCGACGAGCGCGGCGAGCTCGGTCCGGTCTACGGCTCGCAATGGCGCAGCTGGCCCACCGCCGACGGCGGCACCATCGATCAGATCACGAACGTGATCGAGATGATCAAAAAGTCACCCGACTCGCGGCGCCTCATCGTCAGCGCCTGGAACGTCGCCGACGTCGACAAGATGAAGCTGCCGCCCTGTCACACGCTCTTCCAGTTCTACGTCGCCGGCGGGCGTCTCTCGTGCCAACTCTATCAGCGCTCGGCCGACGTCTTCCTCGGCGTCCCGTTCAACGTGGCCTCCTACGCGCTCCTCACGATGATGATCGCGCAGGTGTGCAAGCTCGCCCCCGGCGACTTCGTCCACACCTTCGGCGACGCGCACCTGTACCTCAATCATCTCGAGCAGGCGAAGACGCAGCTTTCACGCGAGCCGCGCCCCTTGCCAACGATGCGCCTCAAGTCATCGGTGACGTCGATCTACGAGTTCGACTACGAAGACTTCACGCTCGAAAATTACGACCCGCATCCCGCGATCAAGGCGCCCATCGCCGTATGAGACGCGCGCTCATCGTCGCTGCCGCCGAGAACGGCGTCATCGGCGTCGACAATCGGCTGCCGTGGCGGCTGCCCGCCGATCTGGCGCGCTTCAAGCAGCTGACGATGGGGCACCACCTCATCATGGGGCGCAAGACCTACGAATCGATCGGCCGTCCGCTGCCGGGCCGCATCACCGTCGTGCTCTCGCGCTCGGCCGGCGTCGACGTGCCCGGCGTGCAGGTGGCGCGCTCGCTCGACGACGCGTTCGCGCAAGCGGCGGCGCGCGGCGACGACGAGCCGTTCGTGTGCGGCGGCGCCGACGTCTATCAGCAAGCGCTCGGCGTGTGCGATCGCTGCTATCTGACCGTCGTCGAGCGGCAATACACCGGCGACGCCATTTTTCCCGGGCTCGACGCTGCCGAGTGGACGCTCGTCGAGTCCGAGCCGCACCGAAATACGGAATTGCCATTCCGTTTCGAGACCTGGGATCGCAGGGGGCGCCAATGATCGAGTGGAACGAGATGCATCTGCAGATTCGCGACATGATGCGCCGCTTCGTCGAGGCCGAGGTCAAGCCGAACCTCGAAGCGCTCGAGCACGGCGATCTGCCGCCCTACGAGATCCTGCGCAAGATGGTCACCAGCTTCGGCATCGCCGACATGGCCAAGGCGCGCTTCGCGCGTGAAAAAGATCGCGCGCCGCGCGCCGACGACGCGCCGAAAAAGCCGTCGGAAGAGCGCGGCATGGAAGTGGCGATGCAGATGATTCCCATCATCGAGCTCTGCCGCTACTCGCCGGGCATGGTCACCGCGCTCGGCGTGTCGATGGGCCTGACGTCGGCCGCGATCATGTCGCGCGGCACCGCGCGCCAGAAGGAGCGCTGGGCGCTGCCGCTCATGACGCTGGAGAAGATCGGCGCCTGGGCGATCACCGAGCCCGGCTCCGGCTCCGACGCGTTCGGCGGCATGAAGTCGACGGCCAAGCGCGATGGCGACGCGTATCTCCTGAACGGCTCGAAGACCTTCATCACCAACGGGCCCTACGCCGACACCATCGTGTTCATCTGCAAGCTCGACGACGGCGCCACGCCACCCAAGGATCGCAAGGTCGTCTCGTTCATCCTCGACAAAGGCATGGCCGGCCTCACGCAGTCGAAGCCGCTACGCAAGATGGGCCTGCACGCCTCGCCAACGGGCGAGCTGTTCCTCGACAACGTGCGCGTCGAGCGCGATCGCCTGATCGGCGAGACCGAAGATCTGCCGGCGCGGTCGGGCGCCAAG
Organism: Polyangia bacterium; assembly: GCA_036494045.1. Taxonomy (GTDB): domain Bacteria; phylum Myxococcota_A; class Polyangia; order Palsa-1104; family Palsa-1104; genus JAQBQH01. The sequence continues at coordinate 9,301 of DASXOU010001092.1, forward strand.
GACACGTTCACGATGGAACGGACCGGCGTCGCCGCGATGGCGCTCGGCATCGTCGAGCGCTGCTTGCAGCTGTCGGTCGAGTACGCCAAGACGCGCGTGCAGTTCGGGCGCCCCATCGGCGAGTTCCAGCTGATTCAGCTCAAGCTCGCCAAGATGGAAGTGGCGCGCATGAACATCCAGAACCTGGTGTTCCGCCAGATCGAGCTGGCCGCGGCCGGCAAGTCGATGACGCTCGCCGAAGCGTCGGCGGGCAAGCTCTACAGCGCGCAGGCGGCGATGGAGGTGTGCCTCGAGGCGGTGCAGCTCCACGGCGGCAACGGTTACATGGCCGAGTTCCACGTCGAGCAGCTATGCCGCGACGCCAAGGTCCTGCAGATCTACGGCGGCACCGACGAGATCCAGGTGTCGCAGATCGCGCGCTCGCTGCTCTCGTGACGCTTCCGCTATACTAGACGCGGACGAACGTGTCCGAACCCGACGACAAGAAGCCCGACGACAGCAAGACCAAGGGCGAGCCGGCGCACGTCACCGAGCCGCAGCCGACGGGCGAAGCCGGTTTGCGCGCCGGCGATCGCATCGGCCGCTACGTGCTCATCTCGTCGATCGGCCAGGGCGGCATGGGCGTGGTGTTCCTCGCCTACGATCCCGAGCTCGATCGCAAGGTGGCGCTCAAGCTCCTCAAGATGGGCCTGCTCAACCGCGAGGGCAAGCAGCGGCTGGTCCGCGAAGCGCAAGCGCTGGCGCGGCTGTCGCATCCCAACGTCGTCCCCGTCTACGACGTGGGCACCGTCGAGAATCAAGCGTTCGTCGCCATGGAGTACGTCGAAGGGCAGACGCTCAAGCGCTGGCTCAAGACGCCGCGCGCGTGGCGTGACGTCGTCGGCGTCATGCGCGACGCCGGCCGCGGTCTCGCCGCCGCGCACGCCGCGGGCCTCGTGCATCGCGACTTCAAGCCCGACAACGTGCTCATCGGCGCCGACGGCCGCATTCGGGTCGTCGACTTCGGGCTGGCGCGCGAGGTCGAAGATCTGTCGAACCCTTCGGGCGTGACGCCCGCCGATCGCCCCGACGGCAAGCCGGTGCCGCGCCCGCCGCCGTCGGCGCGCAAGACCACGACCGGCAGCCGCGACCACTATTCGCTGTCGCAAGTGACGCGCGCCGATCAGATCATCGGCACGCCCGCGTACATGGCGCCCGAGCAGGTGGCCAACGGCGCGTGCGACGATCGCGCCGATCAATTCAGCTTCGGCGTCACCTTCTACGAGGCGCTCTATCGCCAGCGCCCCTACGAAGTCACCGACACCGTCGACGGCGACGCGCTGGTCACCATGGCCGAGAAGCGCTCGCATCCGGTGCGCACCAACGCCGCCGAGCCGCCGCGCGGATCGGATGTGCCGTCGTGGGTGGCGCGCATCGTCATGCGCGCGCTGTCGCACGATCCGATCCATCGCTTCGCCTCGATGGACGCGCTGCTCGCCGCGCTCGACAAGGATCCGGCGCTGACGCGACGGCGCATCGCCACCGCCGCCGCGATGATCGTCGTGCTCGGGCTCGGCGCCGTCGGCTTCGTGCGCGGCCAGGCGGCCAAGCGGCGCCTGTGCGAAGGCGCGCTCGACGAGGTCCACAAGGCGTGGAGCTCCGAGACGCGCGAGCGCGTGCGCCTCGCCTTCGCCAAGACCAACTTGCCGTATGCCGACCTGGCGTCGTCGACGCTGGCGCGCCTCCTCGATCAGTACGCCGTCGATTGGTCAAACCAATACAAGGACGCGTGCGAGGCGACGCGCGTGCGCGGCGAAGTCTCCGAGGACGTGCTCGACCTGCGCATGGCGTGCCTCGGCGATCGGCTCAAGGAGCTGTCGGCGCTGGCGTCGGTGATGGAGCATCCCGACAACGACACCGTGCAGGAGGCGCCGCGCGCCGCGCGCCATCTGTCGCCGGTGGCCGAGTGCGCCGACGTCGCCGCGCTCAAGGCGGAGACACCGCGGCCTCACGATTCGTTGCAGGCGCGCCACGTCGACGAGCTGCAGCGGCGGCTGGCCGAGATGCAGGCGCAGCACGCCATCGGCAAGAACCTGGAGGCGCTCAAGATCGGCGAGCCGCTGTTGGCCGATGCGCGCGCCGTCGGCTGGCAGCCGCTGGTCGCCGACGTGGAATTGTGGATCGGCCGCGCCGGCGCCGATCAGGGCGACGACACGAAATCGATCCCCGGCTTCAAGGACGCGTTCGCCGCCGCGCTCGCCGGCCGCGACGACAAGACCCTCAAGGAAGCCGCCGTGCGGCTGGCGCAGGAGTTCATCTACAAGAACGACATGTCCGACTACGAATACTGGCAGCGCGTGGCCGCGGCGGCGCTCCAGCGCGGCACGCCCGATCCGCACCTCGAGAGCTTCCTCGAGCACGAGCGCTGCGTCGCGCTCAACCGGCTCGGGCGCGTCAAGGAGCGGCTGCGCTGCTTCGAGGCGCACGCGCAAAAGGCGCGCGAGCCGCTCAACGAGTGGGAATTGACGATGCTCGGGATCGCCGCCGGCGACGCGGGCCAGTACGTCGAAGCGATCGATTGGCTGCAGCGCGGCGTCGAGTTTTCGCTCAAGGAGTTCGGCGCCACCCATCCGCGCACGCTCGAGATGCGCGCCTACTTGTGCAAAGGGCTGCGCGATCTCGGCGAGTACGGAAAAGCGCTCGCCGAGTGTCAGGGCGCGCTGCGCACCGTGCGCGAGGTCTCGCCCGACAACGAATATCTGGTGACGCGGCTGCAGCTCTATCTCGGCTCGACGCTGAAGGAGATGAAGCGCTACGACGAGGCCAAGAAGCTGATCCTCGAGGCGCAGAAGGGCGTCAAGGACGAGGCGCTTCCCGAGCTGGCGCAGATCGCCGCCGCCACCGGCGACCAGAAGAGCGCGCTCGCGTTCTACAAGAAGTCGCTCGACGACGACGTCAAGCAGCTGCCCAAGAACCATCCCGATCTCGTCGGCGATCGCATGGCCTACGGCGAGACGCTGTTGGCGATGGGCCAGCTCGAAGAGGCGCGCGACCAGCTCGCGCAGGCCTACGCGGTCCTCGATGACGACATGAGCCCCCTCACCGTCGCCGACGTGAGCTTCGATTACGCGCGCGTGCTCATGCTGACGCGCCCGGCGGAGCACGCCAAGGCGCTGCAGATGGCGCGCGCGGCGCGGCAGATCTACGTCGAGAACGCGCCCAAGACCGAGCGCTATCAATCGTCGCTGACGAAGATCCAGGATTGGTTGAACCAATCGGCGCAAAGGTCAAACCAATAATCCGACGCGCGCCCGGCAACAATCGCGCGCGTCGCGGTGTTGTCCTGCGGTGGTACGCTCGCCCCGCAAACTCCGGAGACTCTCATGCAGATCCGCTCGACCCTCGCGTTCGCGATCGTCGCGCTCGCCGCGCTGACCGCCGCCGCCGCCACGCCGCCGCCCAAGCTCCGCCTCGACGACACGGCGCGCCCGACGCGCTACCAGGTGCGCATCACGGTCAATCCCGCCGATACCACATTCAAGGGCGCGATCGACGTCGACCTCAAGATCAATAAGCCCACCGACACGCTGTGGCTCAACGCCAGCGAGCTGGTCATCGACAAGGCCGAATTCACCATCGGCGGCGCGACGATTCCCGCGCACATCATCGCCGGCAACACCGAGTTTGTCGGCTTCTCCGTCGGCAAGCCGCTGCCGGTCGGCGCCGCCAAGCTGCACGTCGAGTGGAAGGGGCCGATCTCGCGCAAGGAAGATCGCGGCATCTTCGGACAGAAAGAGGGCGATCGCTGGTACGCGGTCACGCAGTTCGAGGCCATCGCCGCGCGCCGCGCCATTCCCTGCTTCGACGAGCCCGACATCAAGACGCCGTGGCAGCTGACGCTCGAGGTGCCCAAGGCGCTGACGGCGATCTCCAACACCGCCATCGTCGAGGAGAAGGCCGAGCATCCGGGCATGAAGACGGTGACCTTCGCGCAGACGGCGCCCCTGCCGTCGTATCTGGTCGCCTTCGCGGTCGGGCCCTACGAGCTCGTCGACGCCGGCACCGCCGGTGAGAAGAAGACGCCGATCCGCGTGGCGGCGACCTTCGGCCGCGGCAAGGACGCCGGCTACGCCGTCAAAAATTCGCCGACGTTCGTCAAGCTGCTCGAGGAGTACTTCGGCATCCCGTTCCCCTTCGACAAGCTCGACAACGTCGCCATCCCGATCACGACCTGGTTCGGCGCCATGGAGAACGCGGGCATGGTGACCTACGCGCTCAACATCCTCATCGCCAAGCCGACCGCGGAGTCGCTCAGCTTCGAGCGCGAGTTCGCCACCACGGCGGCGCACGAGTTCGCGCACCAGTGGTTCGGCGATCTGGTGACCCTGGCCTGGTGGGACGACATCTGGCTCAACGAGTCGTTCGCCTCGTGGATGGAGGACAAGATCATCGACGAGTGGAAGCCGGAGTGGACGCATCACACCAGCTACGTCGACGCGCGCGCCGAGGCGCTGGGCTCCGACACGCTCATGACCGCGCGGCGCGTGCGCCAGCCGATCGTCACCAACGACGACATCTACAACGTGTTCGACGCCATCAGCTACCAGAAGGGCGAATCGGTGCTGGCGATGTTCGAGCGCTTCGTGGGGCCGGAAAAATTCCGCGCCGGCGTTCGTCACTACTTGACCAAGCACGCCAACGGCAACGCCACCTCCGACGACTTCATCGCCGCCATCGCCGGCGCCGCCGGACGGCCCGAGGTCACGCCCGCGTTCAAGACCTTCCTCGATCAAGCGGGCGCGCCCATGGTCGACGTCGCGCTGGCGTGCAACCAAGGCAAGGCGCCTTCCTTGCACCTCAAGCAGCAGCGCTTTCTGCCCGTGGGCTCGAAGGGCTCGCCCAACCAGCAGTGGCAGATCCCGATGTGCATGCGCTGGAGCGGCAGCGACGGAAAAGCGCAGCACACCTGCGCGCTCGTCACCCAGCGCGAGCAGGATCTCGCGCTCGGAACGCAGCCGGGATGCCCGACGTGGCTGCTCGCCAACGACGGCGAGCTCGGCTATTACCGCGCCGCCTATCCCGCCGCGCTCCTGCAGAAGCTGCTCGGCTCCGACGGGCGCAAGCATCTCGACCTGCCGGAGACGGTGGGCCTGCTCGACGACGTGCGCGCGCTCGCCGACGCCGGCCGCGTGCCGCTCGGCGACATCCTGGCGCTGACGCCGTCGCTGGCCGCCGACGAGCGGCGGCAGGTGCAGGAGTTCGTCGTCGGCAGCCTGGCCGGGCTGCGCCACCATTTCGTGAGCGACGCCGAGCGGCCGAGCTACGCGCGGCTCATCGACAAGACCTACGCGCAGAAGGCGCACGCGCTCGGCTGGACGCCGAAGCCGGGCGAGGACGAGGACACGCGCCTGCTCCGCGGCGGGATCGTCGGGCTCGTCGCCGACGAGGGCGAGGACAAGGAGCTGGCGGCGCAGGCGCGCACCCTGGCGCTGAAGTGGCTCGCCGATCGCAAGGCGGTCAGCCCCGACGTCGCCGGCGCGGTCCTCGCCGTCGCTGCGCGCACCGGCAACCGCGCGCTCTTCGACCGGATGCACGCCGAGGCCAGGCGATCCGGCGATCGTCACGACCGTCAGCAGATCCTGAGCGCGATCGGCGCGTTTCGCGATCCGGCGATCGCCAAGTCGGCGCTGCAGATCGTGGGCTCGAGCGAGTTCGATCCGCGCGAGTCGATGCCGATCCTGTTGGGGCTGACCGGCGACCCGGCGACGCGCCAGCTGGCGTGGGATTACTTGAAGACGAACTTCGCGGCGCTGCTCAAGCGGCTGCCGGCGGAGCAGATCGCGTACACGCCGTTCATGGCGGTCAGCTTCTGCGACGAG
>DASXOU010001093.1:0-7052 GCA_036494045.1 Polyangia bacterium
GCAGCCGCCGCGCGTGGTCGCGGCGCCGCCGTCGGGCGTCGCCGAGCAGAAGACCATGATGGCGCAGGAAGCGCCGCGCGTGGTCGCGGCGCCGCCGTCGGGCGTCGCCGAGCAGAGGACCATGATGGCGCAGGAGGCGCCGCGCGTTCCGGCGGCCGGTGCGCCCCTCGAACAGAAGACGATGATGGCGCAGGAAGCGCCCAAGATCGGGGTGATCGCCCCGCCGCCGTCCGCGCCGGCGCCGGCCTACAAGCCGGGGGCCGCGTTTGGCGCGCCGCCGGCCGCGCCGCCGCCGGCCAACGCCGAGGTCAAGACGATGATGGCGATGGAAGCGCCGCGCATCGCCGGCGGGATGGCGCCACCGCCGGCCGCGCCGCCGCCCCCGTCGGCCGCGCCGCAGCAGAAGACGATGATGGCGCAAGAGGCTCCGCTGTCGTCGCAGAAGACGATGATGGCGCAGCCGGCGCCGCAGGCGGCGGGCGGCAGCACCAAGATCATCCCCGACTCGGCGGGCGTGGTCGCCTACGCGGCCGAGCGCGCGCACAAGGCGCGCATCTCGGGACAGAACGAGACGGTGGCGGCGCCGCCGGCGGGCGCGCTCTTCTGGATCGCGTGGATCGTGCTCGGCATCGGCGTCGGGCTCGGCATCCACTTCTACCTCGTGCAGCGCGGATGAGCGAAGGCTGGCGCGCCGCCGTCGACGAGCGGCTGATCGCGCGCTGCCACGCGCACGAGGCGCGCGGGGCGCGGTTGACGCGCGACTGGTCGATGCCCGAGCGCGCGCAGCCGCCGCGGACGCACCTGGATCCCGCCGACTGGCGCACCGGCTTTCTCGACGCACGGCGCGAGCGCGAGATCCCGCCGGCGCTGCAGGCCGACATCCACGAGAACATGCCGCAGGCGCTCCTCCGCGATCTCTATCGGCCGGTGCACGAGGAGCGCTGGATCGCGCGCGAGCCCATTGAAGGCACCGGCGATCGCAGCGGCGCAGCGACGATGACGGAAGCGCGCGCGGCGCGGCGTGTGCCGGCGCTGCCGCGCATCGAGCCGGGCGCGCGCGCGGTCGTCGAGTATCTGGCGTGGCGGCGCGCGCTCTTGGCCGAGCGCTGGCAGCCGCCGCCGAAGTAGCTCAGCGGATCTCGAACGGGCAGCAGGGCGGCGGGCGATAGTCGCGCGCGGCGGCGGCGAGCGCGTCGACGTCGCCGACGAGATCGGGCGCCGGCTGATAGACGCAGGCGCGGAAGGCCACGCCGCCCGCCGCCGGCGACAAGTCGGCGCGGCCCGGGCAGCCGCCGAGCCCGACCAGGCGCGCCGCGACGTAGCAGTCGAGGAACAGCCGCTTCTCCAGCTCGACGGCGAGGAGCGGCTCGAGGCGCCCGAGCGCGGCCATCCAAAAGCGGCGATCGCACCACGGCGGCGGCGGCTTGAGCGCGTTGAGCGCGACCTTGTCCACCGACGGCAGCGCCACCAGCGCGGCCAGGAGGCCCTCGTCGACCAGCCGTGCGGCGAACGCGGGCGAGTCGAGGGTCGCGATCAGCACGATCTCGAGCGCCGGATGCGCCACCTTCAGCCCCGCGGTCAGCTCCTGCACACGCGCCGGCTCGACCACGCCCTTGTGCGAGTCGATGGACAGGTTGAGCCGCGCCACGCCGTCGAGGAGCGCGCGCGGCGCCCGGCGGGCGAGCTGCGGCGTCGTGGTCACGGCCACCGGCGCGCGCGCCGCCGCCACGATGGCGCGCAGGCGCGGGAGCGCCCGATCGAGCGGCTCGGAGACGGCCACGGCCACCTCGTCGTAATCCAGCCTACCGAGCGCCGCGGCCACGATCGGCAGGTGTACGTGGTCGGGCCGGGCCGCCGGCGACGGTGCCAGCTCGACGCGGGCGGCGAGGTAACACCACGCGCAGCCGACGCGGCAAGGGGCGCCGTCGAGATGGATGGACAGCGTGCCCAGCGTTGTCATAAGATTTTCATCCCATGGCGCTGCGCATCGAGAGCGCGGGCAAGACCGACGTCGGGCTGGTTCGCGAGAAGAATGAAGACTCGATGCTCATCGACCCGACGGTCGGCTTGTTCGTCGTGTGCGACGGCATGGGTGGTCACGTCGGCGGACAAGTCGCGTCGCAGCTCGCGGTCGCCACCATCAGCGAAGTGATCCGTTCGTCGAACGAGGCGCCCGCCGACGAGCCCGACAAGATCACCGTCGCCATCAAGGCGGCCAATCAGGCCGTCTTCTCCAAGGCCAAGGCCGATCCGTCGCTGCACAACATGGGGACCACCGTCGTCGCCATTCGGCAGGACGCGGATCTGTTGCACCTGGCGCACGTCGGCGACTCGCGCATCTATCGCCTGCGGCAGGGCAAGTTCGAGCAGGTCACGCGCGACCACTCGCTCATCAACTTGTACGAGGACAATCCCGAGCTGGCGGCGCGCTTCGGGCCGCCGAACTCGAACGTGATCGTGCGCGCGGTCGGCCTGCGCGACATGGTCGACGTCGATCATCGCGTCATCGCCATGGAGCCGGGCGACATGTACCTGCTCTGCTGCGACGGGCTGACCGACATGGTCGACGATTGGATGCTGAAGGAGATGCTGTCCGACGCCGAGCACGGCTCGCTCGACGAAGCGTGCGACTCGCTCGTGCGCGCGGCGCTATCCAACGGCGGCGTCGACAACACGACCGTGATCCTGCTCAGGATCCACGAGTCGACGTAGCCGCGGCCAGCGTCGCCAGCGACTCGGCGTAGCGGCCGGTCTTGGCTTGCAGGCGCGCCAGCCGCGCCGCCAGCGGATGGCGGCCGGGGAGCTGCGAAGCTTGCGCGTAGGCTTCGTCGGCGCCGGGGAAGTCGCCGGCGGCGGTGAGCACGTCGCCGAGCGCGACCAGGACGAGGCGACGCGCGCTGGCGCGGGTGAGGCCGCGCAGGCCGGCGCGCAAGAGCTGGGCGGCGCGCGGCGGATCGCTGCGCGCGAGCGTGAGCGCGGCGCCGACGCGCGCTTCGACGAAGTAGGGCGCGAGCTCGACGGCGGCGGCGAACGATTGCGTGGCGGCGTCGAGATCGCCGGCGCGCAGCTGCTCCTTGCCGCGGGTGAAGTAGCGGCGCGCGACCGGCGCCGACATCAGTCGACCTCGAGCCAGGAGAAGCGGCTCGACGCCTCATCCTTCTTGTCGTCCGCCTTCGCGTCCGGCTTCGCTTCCGCCGACGGCGCGGAAGTCGGCGACGGCGCAGCGACGGGCGGCGTCGGCGCGATCGGATTCGCTGCCACCGTCGGCGCCGCGACGGGCGCCGGCGGCGGGGTCGGAGCGGCGATCGGCGGCGGCGGCGGCGGTGCGGCCACTTCGATCGGGATCGCGCGTCCGCCCGCGCGCACGCTCACGCGCGCGCCTTGCACCTCGAGCGCCGCCAGCTCGGGCACGTCGAGATGCAGCTGCAGCCACGTGACGACCTCGGCGAACGACAGCCCCTCGAGCTCGCTGCGCGCATCCAGCATCGCCAACGCGCCCTGCGCCGGCGCCGTGCCGCCCTCGACGACGTACTCCTTGAACACCCACGCCAGGATCTCCTGCAGCTGCTCGCGCGGATACTGATCGAGCGCGCCACGGATCTCCGCGATCATCTTCTTCACGTCTTTGCTCATCTCAGCCCATCCGGCAAGTCGGCGCCGCCGAATTCGCAGCCGACGAAGCGCGCGCGATCGACGACGGCGCCGGTGAGCGACGCGCCGCCGAAGTGGCAGCGCAGCACCAGCGCGCCGGAGAAGTCGGCGCGGAACAAGTTGGCGCCGCGAAAGTCGCAGTCGACCAGCACCGCGCCGTCGAAGCGCGCGCGCGTCAGCTCGGCGGCGCCGTTGGGCGTCGGGTCGTGCCAGCGCGACTTCAAGATCGTCGCCTGCGAGGCGCGCATGCCGTAGAGGTTGCAGCCGATGAAGCGGCAGCCGGTGAGCCGCGCGCGCGACAAGTCGAGGTTGGCCGCCTGCACGCGGGTCCACTCGATGCCGTCGAGGGTGGCGCCGGCGAGGCCGAGCTCGGTCAGGTCCGAATCGGCGGCGCTGCCGCGCACCACGACGGCGTCGGCGAGCTGCGCGCGCCGCAAATCGACGCGGGTGAGCGTGACGCGCGAAAAATCGGCGCCGGCGAAATCGGCGCCGCCGAGCGTGCAGCGCTCGAAGGTGGCATCGGCGAAATCGCCCGCCGGCACGCGCAAGCCTCCGCACTGCAGGTCGCGATAGGTATGGCCGCGCAGCGCGCCGTCGCGGGCGAGGTGTTGCAGCTGCTCGCGGCTCTCGACGACCTCGGCCATGCGGCGCTCAGCGGCGGCCGAGCCGCTCCGCGTGCAGGCGCTGCCAATCCTCGACGAGCTCGACGACGCGCGCGATCACCGCCGCGCGATCGACGCCACCGCCGCCGCCTTTGCCCTTGGCGCCGGCTTGGCCCTGCCCGGTGGCCTCGGCGTGCACCGCCGACTCGACCGCTTCGGCTTCCTGCTCGTGCGCCGCGCCTTGCGACTCGCCGCCTTCGAGGGCGAAGTGGAGGCCGCGCTGCGCCTGCGACACGTGCGTGAGCTCGTGGGCCAAGAGCGCCTTGCCGAGCGCGGTCTTGGGATCGGAGCGCGGCCCTTCGCGCACCAGGATCATGCCGGTGTTGGCGACGGTGACCGCGTCGGCGCGATGCGCCTTGGTCACCGCTTCGGCGAACGGACCGCGGAACACGCGCACGTCGGCGAAGCGCCCGCCGAGGCGCCGCTCCATCTCCGACTGCGTGTCGAGATCGAGCTTCTCGCCCGAGCCGGCTCCGCCGACCACCAGCTTCGACAGCCTCGACGGATCCCAGCGCTGCGCGATCTCCTGGCTCAGGGCCAGCGCGCGCCGCTTGCGCTCTTCTTCGTCGATGCGGTCGTCGTCGTCCGTCGCCATGACGCTCCCGACTAGTGTACTCCAACCATAGTTATCGGCAAACGCTGGGGAAAGTTGCGTAGCAACTTTTGGCGTGAAAAGGCGATAATCATTCCATGGGCCTGGACGACGAGCAGAAGGTCGATCACAAGGACGGGCCGCCGTCGGAGACCACCCTCGAGGTCAAAGAGCAGCGCGACCCCGACGAAGCGGTGATCGCCGAGCAGGCCATCCACCATTACGCCTCGGACGTGCTCGACCGCTTCCGCGACAACCTGCAGAATGCGCTCGGCGCCTTCACGGCGTGGGTCGAGTCGGAGCACAGCGCCGAGACCTTCGACAACGCCGGGTTCAACGCGCAGATCGGCGAGGCCTTCCTGCAGCAGATGGTGTCGGCGTGCGGCGGCATGGATACGCCCATCGGGGCCGCGATGTTCGAGAAGCTCGACAGCCTCGTCGACGAAGCCGTCATGCAGGAAGAGGAGACCTCGTTCTTCGTCGAGATGCTGTCGTCGGGCGCGCGCGACTTTACGTGGTACCTGCGCGACAACTTGCAGAGCGTCTTGACCAACGAGTGGGATCAGCTGCGCGATCTCGCCTACGAGGGGTCGACCGACTTCATCCAGGCGCTGCACGCGTTCGGCATGCCCAAGCCCGATTGGTCGCCGACGGACATGACGTCGACGATGATCGCGCTCGCCGAAGAGGCGCGCGACGGCGCGGCCAAGACTCCCGAGGAAGCCGTCGCCAAGGACGCAAAGCAAGAAGAAGAAGAGCAAGCCCAGCTCCTCCTCGAAGAAGAGGAGAAGAAGGCGGTCTAGTGCTTCTTCTGCTTGGTCGCCGGCGGCGGCGCGTCGCTGACGTGCTGGAAGAGCTTGCCGGCGGCGGCGCACTCTTTTTCCGCGGCTTCGGCGAGTAGATCGTAGTCGAGCACGCAGTCGCGCTGCGCGGCGATGTACGCGGCGCGCAGAAGCGCGTTCTTGATGTGGCCGCCCGACAGCTCGAAGGTCTTGCCCAGGCGCGCGTAGTCGATCTTGCCCACGGGCGCGCGCGCCGGCATCAGCGTGCGCCAGATGCGCTCGCGGTCGACCGGCTTGGGAAACGGCACCACGATATGATAGGCAATGCGCCGCTTGAATGCCTGATCAATCGAGGTTTCCAGATTGGTCGCCAATATCACGATACCTTCGTATCGCTCCATTTGTTGCAATAGGAAATTGGTTTCCATATTCACGAATCGGTCGTTCGCGGTCTCGACCTTGGCGACTCTCGACGAGAACAGCGCGTCCGCTTCGTCGAAGAACAAGATCGCGTGCGTGGATTTCGCTTGCGCGAGAATCTCGTTCAAATTCTTTTCGGTTTCACCGACGTATTTCGAAACCACCTTCGCGGGATTCACGCGATATAGATTCAATCCCAATTCCGACGCGATGACCTCGGCCGCCAGCGTCTTGCCCGTGCCCGGCTCGCCCGACAGCATCACGATCAGCCCCTTGCCGGTCGGCAATTTTTCGTTGAAGCCCCAGCCGTGCAAGACCTGGGCGCGGTTGCGCCCGGCGGCGATGATCTCCTCGATCTGCGACTTCTCGTCGTGCGGCAGCACCAGCACGTCGAGCGTCAGCCGCGTGTGGCGCGTGCGCTCGGCCCACGCCGTCAGATCGCCGCGCAGCTGCGCCTGCGCCGCGGCGTCGAGATCGGCGCGCGTCAGCGTCGACGAATCGCCGCGCGCGACCGCCTTCGACACGGCGTAGAGGACGGCCGAGCGGATCGAGCCGCCCGAGAGCTCGTAGCGCTTGGCGAGCTGGTTGACGTCGACGTCGGCGCCCAGCGGCACCGACGGCAAGAGCAGCGCGCGCCAGATCTTCTCACGCAGCGCGCCGGTCGGAACCTCGAGCGGCAGGCGCAAGAGGACGCGGCGATCGAGCGTCGGATCGAGCCGCTCCGGCGTCGACGTGGCGAGGATGACCAGGCCGTCGAAGCGATCCAAGGCGCGCATCAGCGCCGCCGAGCGCGCGCCGCCGCGGCCGCCGAAGAGCACCTCGCAGCCGTCGAAGAGCACGACCGCGTCGGCGAGGCGCGCCTCGACGAACAGCTCGTCGAGCTCGGTCTCGAGCCCGCGGCCGGCCTCGGCGAGCCGCGGCCCGTCGATGGTCAGGAGCTTCTTG
>DASXOU010001094.1:0-5418 GCA_036494045.1 Polyangia bacterium
CGCTCGCTCTTCGACTACCTGGCGGCGAACCCCGACGAGGCCGCCACCTTCGCCGGCGCCATGGTGTGCGTGACGCGCCTCGAGACGCCGGCCTTGGTGCGCGGCTACGAGTGGGGCGCGCACACCCGCGTCTGCGACGTCGGCGGCGGCCGCGGCTTTCTCCTCGGCGCCGTGCTCGCGGCCCATCCGCGCCTCGACGGGATCCTGTTCGACGAGGCCGACGTCGTCGCCGGCGCGCGCGAGGTGCTCGACAGCTTCGGCGCCGGCAGCCGCGCCACCATCGCCGCCGGCAGCTTCTTCGACGCCGTGCCGAGCGGCTGCGATCTGTACGTGCTCAAGGAGATTCTGCACGACTGGGACGACGAGCGCGCGGCGCGCATCCTCGCCACCGTGCGGCGCGCGATGGCGCCGGGCGCGCGCCTCGCCGTCATCGAGATGGTGCTCGTAGACGACGAGCGCATGCACCCGGCCAAGCTGGTCGATCTGCAGATGATGACGGCGACGCATCGCGGCCGCCAGCGCACGCGCGAGGAGTTCGCCACGCTGTTCGCGGCGAACGGCCTGCGCCTCCTCCGCGTCGTCGAGCTGGCGACGCTGTCGAGCATCGTCGAAGCGATCGCGGTGTAACGAAGCTACGTCGCCGCCGGCTGATCGGCGCGGTGCAAGAAGAACAGATCGGTGTCGCGCGAGTAGCCGAAGATGTCGCCGTAGCGGCCCCAGTTGAGCAGCGTGGTGAACATCTGTCGCGGCTGCTCGTGCGGAAGGCGCAGCGCCAGCTCCTCGAGGATCAGCTCGGCGGGCAGCTCGCCGCGCTCGTTCGACTTGAGCAGCTTGACCACGTGCTGGAAGACGTTGAGCTTGAGCATCTGCGCGCCGAGCTGCGCCTTCTTCTCGCCGATCGGCGCGGCGAGGAGCTTCTTGCCGAACGCGGTCAGCTGCGCCTCGTGGCCGGGCGTGTCGATGAGCGCGAGCATCTCGGCGGCCTTGATGACCAGCAGCACCTCGGAAAACGGCATGTGGAGATCGCGCGCCATCGTGAACAGATCCTCGCGCCCGCCCTTGTCGTCGAGGATCTCGCACATGCCGAGGATCTTCGAGATCCCCGTCGACGGCAGCGGTTCGATGGTGGTCTGCATCGGCGTTGGTGTAACACAACTATGATAGGGTTGCCGTCCATGGGCGCTACCTATCTGATGTCGTATCCCGCCAAGCGCTGGACGATTCGCGGCGGCGAAAATTTTCGCAGCAAGGAGAAGCAGGCGACCAACCCGCGCGCGGCGATGCGCGAGTGGCTCTCTTTGTGCGACGCGATCACCAAGCACGCCGGGCGCATCCTGGTGATGCCGCCGGCCGAGGTCGATCCGCCGCTGACGGGGATGATGTACACCGCCAACGCCGGCGCGCTCTTCAAGCAGGGCGACGCGTGGACCTGGATGCTGTCGAAGATGTCGGTCGCGCATCGCCAGGCGGAGCAGGCGCACATCAAGGCGTTCTGGGCCGAGGCCGGCGTGACCACCGAGGCGGCGACGCACACATGGGAAGGGCAGGCGGACGTGGCCACGCTGCCGGGCAATCGGTTCCTGCTCACGTGGGGCGTGCGCTCGGTCAAGGAGTCGATCGACGAAGTGCGCAAGCGGCTGCCGATGGGCGCGCACGCGCTCGACATCAAGCTGCGCGAGCCGTGGTTTCACGGCGACACCTGCATGGACGCGATGACCACGCGCGGCGGCGACACGGTGCTGCTCGCGTTCGGAGGCGCGCTCGTCGATCGCACGATCCCCGAGCTGCGCAATTTTCTCGGCGACAAGGTCGAGGTGCTGTCGATCGAAGAGAGCGACTGTCTCGGCTACGCGGCCAACTCGTTGTGCGTCAACGGCACGGTGCTGATGCCGAGCGGGTTGTCGACGGGGCTGCGCGGAAATCTGCTCAAGCGCGGGTTCACGCTCGAGGAGCTCGAGCTCGGCGAATTGTTCGGCAAGGGCGGCGGCGGGCCGCGCTGCCTGGTCAACGAGCTGCGCGGCTTCGTGCTGACGCCGGATGCGCCCGACTATGTGTCGCGGCGCGATCAGCTGCACGCGCTCGCCGAGACCTATCCGGAATCGATCGGATCAGCCGAGAAAGCGCTGTAGCGGGCCGAGGAGCGCGTCGGGCGCTTCGACGTAGGGGACGTGGCCGCAGCGCGGGATGGCGACGAATTCCGCGCCGAGCGCATCGGCGGTGGCGCGCGCGGTGGCGACGGGGATCGGATCTTCCTCGCCGTGCGCGACGAACGCGGGGATGCCGAGCGTCGCCAGCGTTGGACGTAGATCGTAGTCGGCGCCGAGGCTGCGCCAGACGGCGTCCTCGGCCGACTGCTTGACCACGAACGGCGTGAGGCCGAGCGCGCGCTCCGGCTCGACGAAGTAGCCGGCGACGGCGAGGGCGAAGCGGTTCTTGCGATCGCCGAGGTCGAGGCGATCGCGCAGCGCCTTGACCGACGGGCGATTCGACATCGCGACCAGGCGCGCCTTGGCTTCGGCGCGCTCGCGTCCCGCCGCCGGCGCCGGCGAGATCAGCGCCAGCCGATTCACACGCTCGGGATGCACGCTGGCGTAGAGCATCGCCAGGAGCGCGCCCCACGAGTAGCCGACCAGCGTCAACGGCGCGCCGCCGAGATGCGCGCGCACCGCGTCGAGGTCGGCGACGTGATCCTGCCAGCTGCCGGGTGCGACGCCGGCGTCGAGGGGCGAGCGGCCCGAGCCGCGCTGATCGTAGTAGAAGAGCCGGCGCCTTGTCGGCACGGCGACGGCGTCGAGGCCGGGGCGCAGGTAGTCGTGCGAGGCGCCGGGGCCGCCGTGGAGCATCACGGCGACCTCGTCACCGTCGCCGACTTCGAGGGTGAAGAGTTGGGCGCCGCGCACCGAGAGCATGCGCGGACGATACTAATGGAGCGGGCGGAACTCCAGCGGCGCGTCGACGGCGCCGGAGGCGACCAGGCCGAGATGGTTCGCGCGCTGCGTGATCGCGTTGGCGAGGAACTGCGAGATCTCGGCGCGCCCGGTGCCGTTGAAGCGCTCGCCGACGTGCGCGAACGCGCTGTTGGTCGCGGTCGTGTGGCAGCCGGCGCAGGTCGACGCGTTGACGACGTCGGCGACGGCCGGATCGGTCAGCGACACCACGGTGCCGTCTTCGCTGCCGGTCGGGATCTGATACTGCGGCGGGAAGTTGACCGTCCCGCGCTGCAGCGCCGCCTCGTTCTGTTGCGCCCAGGTCAGGAAGTCGGGCGACGACGATGCCGCGCTCGGATCGATCTGCAGCGGCAAGAGCGACTGATGCATGAGCGCGTCGGTTCCGAGGTGGAACTCGCGCAGCTCCCACGCCGCCGGCGGCAGCGACGGATCCTGCGGCCCGACGAGGAATTCGTTGGTGCGGATCTGCTTCAGGTTCGCCGGCGTCATGAGCGGCGTGTAGATCGACTGCAGCGCCGACTGCAGCGCCGCGCCCGAGAGCTGCGAGAGCGCGACCCACGTCTGCGCAATGGTGCGGCAATGCGCGCCGTCGTAGGGCTGGCGCATCTCGACGATCAAGGTCATGCGATGGCGCTTGTCGGTCACGCCGGTCGAGAGCGCGTAGGTGACGCGCGCCTCGCCGCAGCTGACGCCGTCGGCGAGATCGAGCCGGTTCGACAGCGACGTGGTCACAAAGCCGATCTGCGAGGCGTCGATGACGCCGGCCGAGGTGCGCGGCAGGGCGGCGATGAACGCGGCCGCGCCGCTGCGCGCCGTGGCGGTCTGGCCGCTCACGGTCTGCGTGGTGCCGATCTGCGACAACAGGCCATTGGCGACGGCGTTGGGATCGCCGCCGGTGACGAGGCCGAGCACGCGCGGCAGGGCCCAGAACGGATCGTCGAGGATCGCCGGATCGCGGATGAGCACGCTCTTCTCCACGTCGCAGCCGCCCGACGACGGCTGGCAGCTGGTGAAGCTCGGCTGGCACATGCCGCACGACGGCTGCGCCGGGACTTTTTCCGGCAGTGGCTGGCCGTTCGACGGCGGGCTGCTGCCGCCGCCGCACACGACGTCGCCGTCGCCGCCGGCGGTCGGGCCGTTGGCGTAGGGCGAGCAATCGAGCGAGTAGATCGGCTCGCAGTGCATATCCGCGTTGCACTCGGCTTCGTCTTCGCCGGTGCAGCCCTGCACGACGCAGACGCCGACGTCGTCGCAGCGATCGCCCGTCGGGCAGTCAGCGTCGGCGGTACAGTGGATCGAGAAGTCTTGTGGCACGCACGCCTGGAACTTGCCGCCCGACGAGTAGAGCGGCACGCACTCGTGCTGCTTGTCGCAAGTGGCCTCATCGCTGGCGCAGCCGCCACCGACGGAGAAGCAGCCCTGGAACGGCGCCGACGCCGGCTGCGCCGTGCCGTTCGAGGTCGTGCCGCCGCTCGTCACGCCGCCCGGCGTCGCCACCGGCTCGACGTCGGGCGTGGTCGTGCAGTCGGGGCGCGCGTTGCAGGCGGAGGCGCTGGTGAGCTCGCCGCAGAACTTGAGGCCGCAGATGGGGCCGGCCGGCTGATTGGTGCAGTCGCACGGGCCGCTGTCGGAGAGGCAGCCGCAGCCGCCGGGCGCGCCTTGCTCCTGGATCTCGCAGCGGCTGTCGGCCTGACACGCGGTCGCGTCGAGCGACTTGCACGGATCGACCGCCTGCGCGATCGCGTGACACGAGCGGTAGGTGCTCAAATTCGACGGCGGCGACGAGATGCCTCCGCCGGTGCCGCCCGAGCCGCCTGTGCCGATGACGTTGGCCGTGTAGCTGGCCTGACAGAACGGGCTCGTCTTGCACGCGTTCTCCGCGAGGCCGGCACATGGATCGGAGCAGGGTGCCCACGCGCCGACCGCCGAATGATCGGCGCAGCCCGACAGCGGCGTGCACTGCCCCGTCGACGGATCGACCGCGTACCACGTGTCGCCGCACGACAGCGCCGAGCAGTGCGCAGCGACGCACGATTCGCCATCGCCGCAGTCGCTGGTGACGTCACAGGGCTTGTTGCAGCCGGCCAATAGGATAAGCAAACACGCGAGCCGCTTCATGGGAGGCCTCCGTCGCGGACCCGTGTTGCAGCGCTTGTGCCTACGCCAAGTGCTCGACCTCTTTGGACGGCTCGCGCGCGATCCTCGAAATTTCGAGGCTGGCGCCGTGAATTTTCCCGATCCACACCGTATAATGAAGGCAGGAGGCCCGATTCCGATGAAGCTGCCGTTCATGGACACGTTGGGAAGCGTGGGGCTGGTCGGCGAGCGCAAGGCGATGGCGCTGCTCTGCCTCGGCTTCTACACGACGCTCTTCTTCATGATCGGGTTGTCGGCGCGCACCGAGCTGCCCGAATGGGTGCCGGTGTTTTCGGCGATGACCGTGATGTACGGCCTCGCGTTCTTCAGCGTC
>DASXOU010001095.1:0-10663 GCA_036494045.1 Polyangia bacterium
CCACTACAATATCGCCATGTCCACGCCGCGCACGCCGCCCCGCACGCTCCGGCGCCTCACCCGCCGCGACTTCGCCCGCACCGTCGGCATCGTCGCCGGCGCCGCGCTGCTCCCGACCCCGACGACCCCGGCACGCGCCCACGCCGATCCTCCGCCCGCCCCTACGCCGCCGCCCCCCACCAAGCTCCCCGCCGCCTCGCTCGCGGAAGCCGACGCCCGCGTCGACATGATCGTCCACCGCTACGGCCCACGCCTCTCCCCCGCCGACCGAGCGGACCTGACCCGCCTCTCCCACGACGCCCAGGAAACCCTCGACCACCTCCGCGCCTACCCTCTCGAGCTCACCGACGAGCCCGCCCACATCTTCCGCGCCCCGCGGCGGCGCCACTGATGCCCCCCGTCGCCCCCGACGTCCTCTTCGCCACCATCCGCGACCTCTCCGATCGCATCCGCACCCGAACGCTCTCCCCCGTCGATCTGACCGAGGCCTACCTGGACCGCGCCGCCACCCTCGGAACCACGCTCAACGCCTACGCCACCATCACCCGCGATCTCGCCCTCGCCCAAGCGCACCGCGCCGAATCGGAGATCGCCGCCGGCACTTATCGCGGCCCGCTCCATGGGATCCCATACGTCGCCAAGGATCTCCTCGCCGTCCGCTGGTACCCGACGACGTGGGGCGCCGCGCCGCTCGCCGCCCAGAAGTTCCCGGCCGACGCCACCATCATCACGCGCCTCACCGACGCCGGCGCGATCCTCCTCGGCAAGTCGGCGATGATCGAGCTCGCCGGCGGCCTCGGCTATCGCTACCCGTCCGCCTCCGCCACCGGCGCCGCCAAGAACCCGTGGAACCAAGAGCGCTGGACCTGCGGCTCCTCGTCGGGCTCGGGCGCCATCGTCGCCGCCGGCCTGGCCGCGTTCGCGCTCGGCTCCGAAACCTGGGGATCAATCCTCTGCCCGTCGTCGCACTGCGGGATCAGCGGGCTGCGCCCCACCTACGGCCGCGTCAGCCGCCACGGCGCGATGCCGCTCAGCTACACGCTCGACAAGCTGGGCCCGCTCGCGCGCAGCGCCGAGGATTGCGCGCTCGTGCTCGCCGTCATCGCCGGCCACGACGACGCCGACGAGAGCTCGCTGCCGCAAGGCGAGGCGCAGTTCGTGTGGCCCGAGCAGCATCGCCGCAGCGCCGCGCACCTGCGCATCGGCTGGGTGCCGCAGCAAGGGCACGGCGGACCGCCCGCCGTCGAGGCCGTGTGCAAAGCCGCGGTCGAGACATTGCGCAAAAGCGGCGCCACCGTCGAGACCGTGACCATCCCTGACGGCCCGTGGGTCGCCGCGACGACGACGATCTTGTGGTCCGAAGCCGGCTCCTCGATGCGCCCGCTCATCGACTCGGGCAAGGTCCAAGAGCTCGCCGACCCGCTCGCGCGCATCGGCGGCTATCTGTGCGAGACCATCCCCGCCGCCGACTTCGTCGCCGCGCAGCGGGTGCGCCTCGTCGCGCAGAAGAAGATGGAGTCGCTGTTCCAGCGCTTCGACGTGCTCGCCGGCCCGTCGGTGGGCGAGCCCGCGTGGCCGCTCGACGCCAACCTCGAGAAGGTCGGCGACGAGCCCGATCCGCTGGGCTGCCTCGGCAACCTGTGCGGCCTGCCCGCGATCAGCGTGCCGTGCGGCTTCACCGCCGACAAGCTGCCCATCGGCATCCAGTTCGTCGGGCGCGCGCTCGACGATCACGCCGTCGTCGCCGCCGGCATGAGCCTGCAGTCCCTCACCGACTGGCACAAACGCCGCCCGCCGGTCTGACACCGACGGTCGCGAACATGGACGCGGCGGCCGCGGGGCGCTAGCATCACGCCATGGAAGCGGTGAAGCGTGCCAGGACGCTCGACCGCGCCCGTGTCCTCCTCGTCGACGATGACGACGACACCTGCACCAGCG
Source organism: Polyangia bacterium (assembly GCA_036494045.1). Lineage (GTDB taxonomy): Bacteria > Myxococcota_A > Polyangia > Palsa-1104 > Palsa-1104 > JAQBQH01. The sequence goes on from DASXOU010001095.1 coordinate 1,939, forward strand.
TCGCCGACGTCCTCGCCCTGCACGGAGCGATCGTCACCACGGCGTCGTCGGGCAACACGGGGCTGCGCGCATTTTTGCGCGAGCCGCCCGAGATCGTGCTCTCCGATCTATGGATGCCCGACGGCGACGGCTTCGAGCTGATCCGCAACATCCGCGCGCGCGAGCCGCACGCGGGCGGCTTGACGCCGGCGATCGCCTTCTCGGCGGTCGAGCATCTGCGCGCCGCCATGATGGCCGGCTACCACGCGTTCACTCCGAAGCCCTTCGAGCTGCCGAGCCTGCTCGCGCTCATCGCCAACTTCACGCGCGACGACGAGATCCCGCGGCTGGTGACGCCGTGGACGGTGCAGACGACCGAGCCGGGCATCGTCTCGGTGCGGCTCCAAGACGAAGTGCGCGGCGCCGACATGCGCAACCTCATGCACGCGCTCGCGGCGCACCTCGAGGCCGGGCCCGTCGACGTGCTGGTCGACCTGCGCGAGCTGCGCAGCTTCTCGCCGTCGGTCGGCAGCGTCGGCGAGCGCGCGCTCTGGTCGCGCCGCCGGCAGATCCGCTCCTTGCGCGTCGAGGGCGGCCCGCTGTTGGCGCGGCTCGTGTCCGCCGCCGCCTGCCGCGTCCTCGGCATTCCCTGCAGCGCCGACGTCCTGGCCTAGTTACTTCTGCTCGTCGGGCTGCGGCATCGACAGGTGCGTCATCGCGAAGCGCCACTCCTTGCCGTGCTTGATGAGCACGCCCGACTCGCGCAGCTTGCGATGCACCGGCAGCGCGCCGCGCGGCACCTGCGGCACGAACGTGTAGTCGGCGATGTACCAGGCGGTGGCGCCATCCTCGTCGCCGTGCATGGTCACCGAGTCGCGCACGAGGCGTCCGCCCTTCGCCAACATGGTCGTGATCTCCGCGACCACGCCGTCGTAATCGAGCTTCTTGCCGACGGTGGCGCCGGCGCCGAAGTAGCTCTTGTCGAAGAGCGCGATCAACGCCTTGGCGTCGTGCGCGTTGAACGCAGCGTCTGACCTGTCGAGCGCGGCCATCGCGCCGGCCGGCGCCTCCTTGCCTGACTCCTTGCCCTTTTGGCCGCGCGCGATGCCCGCCGCAGCGACGAGGACGACGAGCGCACACGTCACATTCCGCATCCAATCCTCCATTACGTGAGTTGGCGGCCGACCATACCGCAAAATGTGCTAGAAGAATTCGCCATGGCTGAGACGCCCCCTTCCGCACCGTTCGTGCAGCGGCAGTCGCCCGTCGCCATCGAAGACGAGATGAAGTCGTCGTTCATGGACTACGCGATGTCGGTCATCATCTCGCGCGCGCTCCCCGACGTGCGCGATGGCTTGAAGCCGGTCCATCGCCGCATCCTCTTCACGCAGCACCAGCTCAACAACACCTGGAACCGGCCCTACCTCAAGTCGGCGCGCGTCGTCGGCGACTGCATGGGCAAGTTCCACCCGCACGGCGACGCGTCGATCTACGACGCGGTCGTGCGCATGGCGCAGGACTTCTCGCTGCGCTATCCGCTCGGCGACGGTCAGGGCAACTGGGGCTCCATCGACGGCGATCCGGCCGCGGCCATGCGTTACACCGAAGTGCGCATGACGCGCCTCGGCGCCGAGATGCTCTCCGACATCGACAAGGAGACCGTCGACTGGCAGCCGAACTACGACGACAAGGAGCTGGAGCCGACCGTCCTGCCGGCGCGGATTCCCAACCTCCTCATCAACGGCACCACCGGCATCGCCGTCGGCATGGCGACCAACATCCCGCCGCACAACATCGGGGAAATCATCGACGGCGTCGTCACGCTCATCGACAATCCGGCCACCACCGTCGACGAATTGATGGCGATGATTCCGGGGCCCGATTTTCCTACGGCCGGCTTCATCTTCGGCCGCCAGGGCATCCGCGCCGCCTATCACACCGGGCGCGGCTCGATCGTCATGCGCGGCAAGGCGGACATCGAGGAGGACAAGAAGGGCCGCTCGTCGATCATCGTGACCGAGATCCCGTACATGGTGATCAAGGCGCGCCTCGTCGAAAAGGTGGCCGAGCTGGTCAAGGACAAGAAGCTCGAGGGCATCAGCGACATCCGCGACGAGTCGAACCGCAACGGCATGCGCATCGTGTTCGAGCTGCGCAAGGACGCCGTGCCCGCGGTCGTGTTGAACAACCTGTACAAGATGACGCAGCTGCAGTCGTCGTTCGGCGTGACCATGCTGGCGATCGTCGACGGGCAGCCGAAGATCCTGTCGATCAAGGACGCGCTGTCGCACTTCATCGATCACCGGCGCGACGTGGTCACGCGGCGCTCGCTCTACGAACTCAAGGAAGCGCGCGCGCGGCAGGAGATTGTCGAGGGCCTGGTCATCGCCGTCGACAACATCGATCGCGTCATCCAGATCATCCGCGCCGCGCAGACGCCGGAGGAGGCCAAGACCAACTTGATGGCCGAGCCGCTCGCCGGCCTCGAGGAGTTCCTGCGCCGCGCCGGACGGCCCGACGAGGAGATCGCAAAGCGCACCGAGAAGGGCGATTACGCGCTCTCGGAGCGGCAGGCGCAGGCGATCCTGGACATGCGCCTGCAGCGCTTGACCGGCCTCGAGCGCGAGAAGCTCGACGAGGAGTTCAAGGCGCTGTGCGCGACCATCGACCGCCTGGAGGCGATCCTGGCGTCGGAGGGCAAGCTGATGTCGGTGATCAAGGAGGAGCTCGCCGCCGTGCGCGCGCAGTTCGCCGACGAGCGCCGCACCCAGATCGTCGACGACGAGGGCGAGATCGCGATCGAGGAGCTGATCGCCGACGAGGACATGGTCGTCACCGTCAGCCACTCGGGCTACGTCAAGCGCAACTCGGTGACGGCGTACCGCTCGCAGAAGCGCGGCGGGCGCGGCATCACCGGCGCGTCGACCAAGGACGAAGACTTCGTGTCGCAGCTCTTCGTCGCCTCGACGCACGATCACATCCTCATGTTCACGTCGATGGGGCGCGTCTACGCCAAGCGCGTTTATGAATTGCCCGAAGGCTCGCGCGCGGCGCGCGGCAAGGCGCTCGTCAACTTCCTCGAGCTCAAGGAGAACGAGAAGGTCGTCGAGATGCTGGCACTGAAAGCGTTCGAGGAAGGGCGCTTCGTCGTCATGGCGACGCGCGCCGGCGTCGTGAAGAAGACCGCGCTCGAGATGTTCTCGAACATCCGCGCCTCGGGCATCATCGCGCTCACCATCGACGAGGGCGACGCGCTCGTCGAGGTCCGGCTCACCGACGGCAAGCATCACGTGCTTTTGGCCACGCGCGATGGGCGCGCCATCCGCTTCGCGGAAGAAAAAGTGCGCGCCATGGGGCGCACCGCGCGCGGCGTCAAGGGCATCGGCTTGCGCGACAAAGATGAAGTCGTGTCGTGCCAGACGTTCCCGGCGGACGCGCCGGCGACGATGATGACCGTCTGCGAGCATGGTTACGGCAAGCGCACGCCGGTCGCCGATTACCCGGTCAAGGGGCGCGGCGGCCTCGGCGTCATCACCATCAAGACCACCGAGCGCAACGGCAAGGTCGTCGGCTGCCGCCTCGTCACCGACGACGAGGATCTCATGCTCATCACCGACGGCGGCAAGGTCATCCGCATCCCCGTCAAGGGCATCCCGACGCTGGGGCGCAACACGCAGGGCGTGCGCCTGGTGCGCGTCGACGAGGGCGAGAACGTGGTCGCCGTCGAGTCGCTGGCCGAGCGCGAGGACGAAGCGGGCGAGGTGCAGGCGGCGCCGATCGAGGTCATCGAGGGCGAGGAAGATCTGTCGGGCGACGACGACGACGACACCGTGCAGGTCAAGACCCACGACGGCGACGACGACGGCGGCGATGAAGGCGGCTCCGAAGAATGACCGCGTCGCGTCGCGGGCGATCGCACGAGCTCTTCGAGCGCGGCAAGCTGTGCATCCCCGGCGGCGTGAACTCGCCGGTGCGCGCGTTCCGCGGCGTCGGCGGCGAGCCGGTGTTCTTCGCGCGCGGCCGCGGGCCGTACTTGTTCGACGTCGACGGCAACGAGTACGTCGACTACGTCGGCTCGTGGGGCCCGCTCATCGCCGGCCACGCGCACGAAGAGATCCTCGACGCCATCGCCCGCGCCGCCGCCGACGGCACCAGCTTCGGCGCGCCGACCGAGCGCGAGGTCGAGTTCGCCGAGGAATTGTGCCGCGCGGTGCCGTCGATGGAGATGGTGCGCCTGGTTTCGTCGGGCACCGAGGCGACGATGGCCGCCTTGCGCGTGGCGCGCGGCTTCACCGGCCGCAACAAGATCGTCAAGATCGACGGCGGCTACCACGGCGCCTCCGACGGGCTGCTCGTCGCCGGCGGCTCGGGCATCGCCACGCTCGGCATCCCCGGCTCGGCCGGCGTCACGCCCGGCACCGTCGCCGACACGCTGACCGCGCCGTGGAACGACGAAGCCGCGATGCGCGCCATCTTCGACGCGAACAAGGGCCCGAACGAAAATAGGATCGCCGCCGTCATCGTCGAGCCCATCTGCGGCAACATCGGCTGCGTTCCGCCGCGCGTCGGCTATCTACAGTTCCTGCGCGAGCTCACGCGCGCCCACGGCGCCGTCCTCATCTTCGACGAGGTCATGACCGGCTTCCGCGTCGCGTTCGGCGGCGCGCAGGCGCTCTACGGCGTTCAGCCCGACATGACCACGCTCGGCAAGATCGTCGGCGGCGGCCTCCCCGTAGGCGCCTACGGCGGCGCGCGCGCGATCATGGAGAAGGTGGCGCCCGTCGGCCCCGTGTATCAAGCGGGCACGCTCTCGGGCAACCCGCTCGCCGTCGCCGCCGGCCGCAAGATGCTCGAGATCCTCGCGCGCGAGGGCACCTACGAAAAGCTCGAGGCCTCGTCGGCCACGCTGGTCGACGGCATGGCCGCGATCGCGCGCGAAAAAGGCGTGGCGCTCACGGCGAACCGCGTCGGCTCGATGTTCACCGGCTTTTTCACCGACGGCGCCGTCACTGACTACGCGACCGCCAAGAAGTCCGACGCCGCTCACTTCGGCAAGTTCTTCCACGCCATGCTCGACGGCGGCGTGTATCTCGCGCCGTCGCAGTTCGAGGCGGCGTTCGTGTCGTTGGCTCATGATGGACGCGCAATCGACCGCACCATCGAAGCCGCCCGCCGCGCTTTCGCGGCGCTCTAGCGCGCTTCGCTTCGCCCTGCCGCTGGCGCTGGTGACGGCGGCAGTGTGGCTGCCGTCCGTCGGCAACGGCTTCGTGTGGGACGATCAGTACGACATCCTGCGCTCGGATCGCCTGCATCACGCGCGCGCGCTCGTCGACGTGTTCACGCACCACGCCATGTGGTCGGCCGATCAGCCGGAGACGGTGATCTCGACCTATCGCCCGCTGGCGTTGGCGACGATCGCGCTCGACTGGCAGCTGTGGCACGCGCATCCGGCCGGCTATCACGCGACCAACGTCATCCTCCACGTGCTGGCGATGCTGGCGCTGTTCCTCGCGCTGGCCAAGCTCGTCGGCGACGAGCGAATCGCCGCCGCGCTCGCGCTTTTGTGCGCGCTGCATCCGGCGAACGCGGAGGCGGTCGCGTGGATCAACGGCCGCTCGGAGATGCTCGCGCTCGGCGCCGGCGCGCTCGCCATCTATGGCGCGCGCACGCGCCAGACGCTCGCGCAGTCGGGCGCGCTCGCCGTCGCGCTCCTCGCCGCGATGCTGGCCAAGGAGACCGGCCTCGTCTTCGTCCCCGTCGCCGCCGCGCTGGCGCCGCAAAAGTCGCGCGCGCTCGCCGCCGCCGCCGTGGCGCTCGGCGCCTACGCCGCGTTGCGCGCGCACGCGCTCGGCCACGGCGCGCTGCCGTCGAACCACGTCGCCGCCGTCGCCACGCTCGGCCCCGTGCTCGCCCACGCCACCGTCGCTGCGCTGGTTCCGTGGCGGCGCGCGCCCATCGAGTTCTCGACGTGGATCGCCGCGCTCTCGCCGCACGCGCGCCTCGCCTGGTCCTTCGCCGGCGCGTCCCTGGTCGCCGCGCTGCTCGTGCTGGCGCTGCGCGCTCGTCGTCATCGCAGCGCGGGGCTCGCCGCCGTCGCGCTCGGCTGGTGGCTGCTCTCGATCGCCCCGACGGCGCTCATCGCCGCGCTCGATTATCCCTGGCCCGGGCTCGGCCGTTGGCTCTACGTCGGCCTGCCCGGCCTCGTCATCGTCGCGTGGCTGGCCGCGCGCCGCCTGCCCGCCCGCGCGCAGTTCGTCGTCGCCACGCTCGTCGCCGTCGTCTTCGCGGTCGCCGCCGAGCGCGCCTCGGCCACCTGGCGCGACGACGAGTCGCTCTACTCCGCCATGGTCGCCGAGACGCCCAGCGACGCCTGGGCCTGGCGCGCGCTCGGCACCGTGCGCCTCTCGCAGTCGCGCGACGCCGACGCCGCCGACTGCTTCCACCGCGCCACCATGCTCGACAAGACCGAAGAGGTCCACGCCGCCTACGCGCTCGAAGCCTACGCCTGGGCGCGTCTTGGCCGCTGTGCCGAAGCCGAGGCGCAGTTTCGCGCCCATCCCGAGACGCCCGCCTTGAAGACCGAGGACTTCGACGCCGTCGCCGCCGCCTGCCGCGCACGCCAGCACGCGCGCTGAATGGCGTGTTGACCCCGACGACACGCCGTGTTAAGAGCCTGCACGCCAACGGAGAAACGGAGCTTACGCATCGACAAGAAGATGATCCAGGCGCTCAGCAATTACAGCTACGTCGGGATCTTCTTCGGAGTAGCCGTGTGCCTCGGACTCTTCGCCGGCCACTGGGCCGACCGTCGCTGGCATACCGAGCCGTGGCTCACCCTCGTCGGTGTCGTGGTAGGAGTGGCGGCCGGGTTCCGAGAACTTTATAGATTGAGCAAGAAAGCGTTGCGAGAAGAAGAACGGTAGTGGGCCTCAAGCACCTCATAGCCATCGAGAAGTGGACCTGCCTCTTGGCGCTCGTCGTCCTCGGCGCCGGCATGTTGCTGCTCGGCCGCCACGCCGCCTTCTCCATCGCCGTCGGCGCCGCCATGATGACCCTCAACGCCGTCGTCCTCCGCCGCGTGGCGCAGAAGCTCGGCGGCGTCCTGCAGAAGAAGCCGTCGGTGACGGTGCTGCTCTTCAACTTCAAGCTGGTGGTCCTGATCGCGCTCGTGTTCGTGGCGCTGCGCTATCTGCACGTCGAGCCGATCCCGTTCATCGTCGGAATTTCCGTCTTGCCGTTCGCGATCATGATCGTCGCCGTGCAGTCGAGCCTCGGCCGCGGCGCCGACCACGAGGAGACTCATGGGTGAGGAGACCACCTGGTTCGACCTCCTTCCGGGAGTGAAGAACCTGGAGCTGTTCTGCAAGCACTACCTCGGCCGCGACCACCTGGCCGTCGCGATGCTCCCGTCGGCGTTTTCGATCTCGCACGTGCTCGAGGTCTTCTGCGTCCTCATCTTCACGGCGCTCGGCGCGTTCGCGTTCAGCGCCGCGACCAAAAAGGACGACCGCGACGCGATCGTTCCGCCGGCGAAGCTGACGCTGCGCAACCTGTTCGAGATGTTCACCGACGCCGTCTTGAACGTCGCCACCGGCGTCATGGGCGAAGAGAACGCGCGCCGCTTTCTGCCGCTCATCGGCACGCTCGCCTGCTTCATCTTCTTCTCGAACATCTTCGCGCTGATTCCGGGCTTCGCGCCGCCGACGGCGACGCTCAAGACCAACGCGGCGCTGGCGCTGACCGTGTTCGTCATGACCCACGTCTACGGCGTCATGTACAACGGTTGGGGCTACTTCAAGAAGTTCCTCGGCCACGCGCCGGTCTATCTGGCGCCGCTCATGATCCTGATCGAGATCGTCAGCCACCTGGCGCGGCCGCTGTCGCTGTCCTTGCGCCTCCTCGGCAACATGGCCGCCGATCACAAGGTCGTGGCCGCGTTCTTCGGGTTGGTGCCGCTCTTCGTGCCGGTGCCTTTTCTCATCCTCGGCGTCCTCGTCGTGATCATTCAGACGATGGTCTTTTGCCTGTTGGCGATGGTTTATATCCAAGGTGCGGTGGAACCCGAGCATGGCCACGACCACGGGAACGACCACCACGCTCACACGGCCCACCACTAGTTCGGAGGAGATGAAATGAAAACGTTCGTGAAGGTTCTGATGACGATGGGCGCGGCGCTGTTCACCATGCTGGTGACGGCGACGGCCTTCGCCCAGGAGGCGGCCGGCGGCGCGACGGCGTTCAACGATCGCGACAAGTTCCTCGGCCTCGCGGCGGGCCTGTCGATCGGCATCGCAGCGTTCGGCGGCGGCCTCGGCCAGGGTCGCGCGGCGGCGGCGGCGCTCGACGGCATCGCGCGCAACCCGGGCGCGTCGGACAAGATCTTCACGCCGATGATCCTCGGCCTGGCGCTCATCGAGTCGCTGGTCATCTACTCGCTCGTCATCGCGATCCTGCTGTACCTCAAGATCCACTGAGATCCGCGCTTCGCGATGTGCCGACGCCGGCGGGGGACCTCCCGCCGGCGTTTTTTTTCGCGCGCGCTACTTGCGCGTCGTGGCGTTGAGCATGTCGTTGAGCAGCACGGCCGGCGGGCGGCCGCCGGCGGTCCTGCTCAACGACATGCTCGGCGCGACGACGCGGAAGTAGCGGAGCTGAAGCAGAAAATAGGAAGCCCGGCGGAGGATCCACCGGGCTTCGATAGAGCTGCGTTTCACACGCGACCGAACGCCGAGCTGCTGGCGTTCTT
>DASXOU010001096.1:0-4019 GCA_036494045.1 Polyangia bacterium
GTGGCAATTCCCCCGCCCCGTCGGTGGCGACTACGAGCTCATCTATCCTTTCGTGTTCGCCCCCGGTAGCTGATAAGCTGAGGGCCGACATGGCCGAGGCGGACGGACAGGAGGTCCTCGTCGTCGACGGAGACGACAAGGTGCAGCGCGGCCTCGCGCAGCTCCTCGCCGAGCACGGCCTGGTCCCCACCGTCGTCTCCGACGCCGTGCGCGCGCGCGAATTGGCGCGCGAGAAATACTTCGCCGTCGCGCTCATCGACCTCGACACGCCGCAGACCAACGCCGGCCTCGAGCTCACCAAGTGGTTCAAGCAGAACGCGCCCTCGACCACGACGATCGTGATGTGCTCGCGCAAGGTCTTCGAGTCGTCGGTCGCCGCTTTCCGCGCCGGCGCCGCCGACGTCATCGTCAAGTCGCCCGAGCAGGTGCAGTACTTGAAGCAGCGCACCGTCGAGGTCGCCGCCGGCGTGCAAAAGTCGTTCTCCGACGACAAATTGATCCAGGAAGTGCTCGGCGTCCACGAAGACTTCCTGCGCCGCCTCATGGACACCTCGCGCAAGATCGGCGAGCTCGAAGAGCAGCTCGGCGGCGGCTCGCATCCCTCCGCCACCGACGAGGAGTGCTCGTTGCTCCTCGTCGAGGACGACGCCTGGCTCGGCAAGCAGCTCGAGTCCGCGCTGCAAGTGCGCGGCGGCTACACGCTGGTCACCGCGTCCAACGGCGGCGAAGCGCTCGATCGCGCCACCGGCCGCGTCTTTCAGATCGCGCTCGTGCGCGACGCGCTCCCCGATCTTCCCGGCACGATGGTGGTCTCCACGCTCAAGGCGCAGTCCGCCGACACGCTCACGATCCTCTTTTCGCGCCCCAACGGCGCGCAGGCCGGCAAGGCCGAGGTCATCGAAGGCTCCAAGAACATCCCGCTCGTCCCCGAATTCTCCGACGGCAAGCAGATGATCGAGCGCATCGACGAGCTGCGCGAAGCCTTCCGCCGAAAGTCACGCGAGCGCCGCTACCTCGCCGCCTTCCGCCAGGAAAACTACGATCTTCTCAAGCGCTACGCCGATCTCAAGCAGCGCCTGCAACGCTCCGCCAAGTAATTCCTACGCCGCGTCGTCGATGCGCCAGACCTCGGCGCCGAGGATCTGCGGCTTGTCGGTCGGATCGAGCTCGACGAGCAGCGGCATCAACGACGCATCGGCGCCCGCTTTCGTGAAGAAGCCGATCGCCCGCACCGTCCCCGGCCGCGCCGGCCCCTTGCCGCCGCGCAGCTCCACGCGATCGCCGACGGCGACGCCGGGATTGTCGCGCGGCACGCCCGGCACCAGCACCCAGCCGCGCCCGCGCACGTTGAACGCGTCGAACACGCGAAACAGCCAACGTCCTCCCTCGCCCACGCCGCCCCTCGCTACTCGCCGAGCACGCCGATATACGGCAGGTTGCGGAACTTCTGCGCGTAGTCGAGCCCATAGCCGATGACGAACAGATCGGGAATCGTGAAGCCGAGATAATCGATCGTGCACGGCTTCTTCACGCGCGACGGCTTGTGGAGCAGCGCGCATAGTTTCACGCTCGCCGGATGGCGCGTCCGCATCTGCTCGAGGAGGTAATCCATCGTCAGCCCGGTATCGACGATGTCCTCGATGATGAGCACGTGCTTGCCGTCGATGGGCTTGGTCAGATCGAACGTGATCTGCACGACCCCCGACGACGTCGTCTCGTCGCCGTAGCTCTGCACGCCGAGGAACTCCACGCGCAGATCGGGCAGCTCGATCGCGCGCGCCAGATCGGCCATGAAGATGAAGCTGCCCTTCAAGACCCCGACGAGCACGACCTCCTTGCCGGCATAGTCGCTCGCGATCTGCTTTCCGAGCTCGCGCACGCGCGCCGCGATCTGCTCCGCCGAAATCTGCACCTTGATCCGCTTGTCCATTCGGCTCGTCCCCTACACGAAGCTGTTGTTGATGACTTCGCCGAGGCCGCCGCCGCCCGGCACGATGTAGTGCTTGTCGGTGAGCCCGCGCTCGTCGGCCCAACGCTCGCCCGGCGTCGTCTGCAGCACCTCGGCCGGCGACAGCCCGCGATCGAGCCGGAGCGCGTACACGATCACCTCCGGATGCTTGGTCGTCACGTGCCGCAGATACTCGGGCGTGATGATGAAGTGCACCGCGATGATCTTGCTCGGCCGCCCGTAGGCGTCGGCGCCGTACTGCTCGATGACCTTGGAGATCGTCGAGCCGGTGGCGCCCATCGGATCGGGAATCAGCAGCATCGCGCCGTCGACGGGCCCGCCGATCTTGCTGCCGTAGACGCCGGCGCCGGTGACGCCGCCCTTGTCGTCGACGGTGCGCGCCAGCGCCAGATGATCCTGCCTGACGCCCTCGGGCATCAGCACCTGGTTCAAAAAATCGTACGCCACCTGCGACGGCAGGAGCCCCGCGCGCGCCACCGCCACGACCACGGCCGGCGTCGCCGTCGCGGTCGCGTCGCCGCGCCACACGCCGCGCGTGGTCACGTCGACCATGCGCGTCGGCACCACCATCGGCTCGCGCGGAAACTCCGTCGCTACGACCTCATGCACCAACATCCGCGTCAGCTCGCCGACGAGCCGGTTGATCTCCGGCTGCACCGTCCCCTTGGCGCACAGCCGCGCCAGCATCGCCAGCGACAGCGGATCGCCGAGGATATGCACCTTGTCGCCGTAGCGATGTGCGATCTCGACCGGCCGATAGGGCAGGCTCTGGAACTGCACGTCGGCGGGCAGCTTCGGATCCGGCGTCGGCGTCATGATAGGCGCGGACTCTACTGCGCCCATAGTTGCGGATCCAGCGTCACGTCTCGCTCGACGCTGGCGACGTCCACGTGCACCTTGTACGCGCCGGCCGCATTGTCGATGTCGATCGATCGCGGCGTCTCGCGCACTACGCGTCCGTTCTCGCGGATGACCGTCTCGCCGTCGTCGCGCACGATCGTCCGCTCGGGCGGACGCGGCTGGAGGTCGTAGGCCGCCGACAAATCCGCGGCCATCGACGGCAGAATCTTCGCCAGCGCGCCCGAATTGGGATCCTTGATCGCCTGGACCACGCGCACCTGCCCGCCCACGTCGACGACGTCGAACAGCGTGATCCCCGCGGGCCCGAGCGCGCGCAGCCGAAACCGATCGGGCCGCTCGACGGCGATGAGCCCGCGCAGCGTCCGCTTCTGCCCGCCCGCCTCGATGGTCACGCGATGCTCGGCGCGCATCGTCTTCCACCCCGTCGACGCCGGCAGCGCAGCGCTCGTCGGCGCCGGCGCATGCGCGCACGACGCCGCAAAAAACAGGAGCGCCCACAGCGGCGAGAAGAACACCAGCTTCATCACCCGCAGCGTGTCGGCAAATCCGTGAAAATGGCTGGCGTGATTGGCGGTGTAGATCGTCTTCACCGGCACCTCGACGAGCGGCAGCTTCATCTTCGCCGCCCGCAACAGCAGCTCCGCCTCGGTGTCGAACTTGGTCGTCCGCAGCGCGAGGTCGAACATCGCCCGCGGATAGACGCGAAACCCCGACTGCGTGTCTTGATAGCGCACCCCCGCATAGCGCGAGATCCACCAGGTCGAGATGCGATTGCCGACGCGGCTCCGTCGCGGCATGTCCTCGGGCGCGAAGCTGCGCACGCCGATGACCAGCGCGTCCGGCTTGCGCGCGTGCGCCGCCAGCAGCTCGCCGATCTCCGCCGGGTCGTGCTGCCCGTCGGCGTCCATCGTCAACACGGCGCCGGCGCCCATCTTCTTCGCGTACGCAAAGCCCGACGCCAGCGCCGCGCCCTTGCCGCGGTTGCCCGGATGGCGCAGCACCGTCGCGCCCGCCGCCTCGGCGACGGCGCCGGATCCATCGGTCGATCCATCGTCGACCACGACCACGGGCAGCCCGCCGGCGCGCGCCCCGCGCACGACGTCGCCGACGCTGCCCGCGCCTTCATAGCAGGGGATGACAACGATCGTCACGCCCCGCTCATAGCAGATTTACGGCGTCGACACAGGTG
>DASXOU010001097.1:0-3263 GCA_036494045.1 Polyangia bacterium
GAGGGATCGCCGCCGGCGCCGCCGTGTCCGCCGCCGGCGGTGCCCTGCACCGGGCAGATGCCGCCAGCGCCGGGGCCCATGTTGGCGGCGGAGCCGCCGCCGGACGCGTCGAGCGTGCCGCCGATCATGATGCTGTCGGCGCAGGCAGCGAACTGCGTGACGCGCACGGTGTTCGAGATCGTCAGGTTGCGATAGGCGTGGCAGCCGGAGACGACGCCCGAGTTGTCGTCGAGGCCGACGTCGCCCTCGTTCACCGTCGGCGTGCACGCCAGGCGCGAGCAGGTCGTGGGCAGGTTGATCGCGGGGCCGTCGCCGCCGCCGCCGCCGAGATCGTCACCGCCCGCGGGCAACGAAAGATCGCCGCCGCCGCCGGTTCCGCCGTCGCCACCGCCGGCCTGCAGGGCGAACACGTCGGAACATCCGACGGCGCCGGCGCACAAAGCGGCGAGCAAGACCGCGCGGTTCACGGAATCAGCTTAGCAGACCCCGTCGCGCCGAGCCGCGCCTCGTCGGCGTAACGGCCGTGCGGCTGCGTACGCAGGTACTTCTCGTAGGCGTCGCGCGCCTCGCCGCCGCGGCCGAGCGTCTTCAAGCAGCGCGCCACGCCGATGAGCGCGAGCTCGGCGCGCGGACCGCGGCCGTCGGCGACCGCGCGCAGGTGCGGCACGGCGCCGGCGCAGTCGCCGAGGCGATCGCGCCGCGCCGAGGCGATCGATAGATGAGCGTCGTCGACGTGCGGCGCCGTCGGATACTGGCGCAGGTACCGCTCGAGCGCCTCGACGCCCGCTTCGGTGTCGCCGGCGGCCAGGAGCGCCTCGCCGCGACGAAGCGCCGCTTCCTCGCTGAAGATGCCGCGCGAGAAGCGCCGCTCGCTGGCTTCGTAGGCCGCCGCCGCGCGCACCGGATCGTGCAGATCGCGGCCGAGCGTCTGCGCGAGCAGAAACTGCGCCTGCTCCGCTTCGGGCCCGTTGCCGCGCGCGGCTTCTTGCAGAAGCGGCAGCGCGCGCTCGGGACGGCGCGCCAAGCGCTCGGCCTGCGCCTCGAGCAGCGCGGCGCGCTCGAGCTGCAGCTTGGTCGGCTGGCCGTGCGCGAGCTCGTGCAGGCGCGCGATGGCGCGATCGTAGGCGCCGGCGAGCACGTCGGCCCGCGCGCGCGACAATAGGTCGACGCGCGGACGCTGCGCGTCGGGCTCTTCGACAGTGGAGAGCTCGGGCAGCTCGGCGTGGAAGATCGTGGGCGTCCCAGCCGCGACCTCGACGCGCTCCTCGACGGGAAGGCGGCCGTTGGCGCGCACGCGGACGTTGTGCGCGCCCGGCGGCAGCGCCAGCGACAAGGGCGCGCGGCCGTACTCGACGCCGTCGATGCTGACGGCGGCGTCGGCGACATCGGCGAAGACGTCGAGGCTCTCGGTCGGGCCGCTCGCGAGCGGCGAGTCGAGCGCGGCCAGGCGCGCGGCGAAGTCGGCGCCGAGCGGCAGCGGCTGCGTCGCGCCGGGAATGATCTCGAAGCCGGCGGCGAGCTCGAGCGTGCGCGCGCCGGCGACGCGGACGCGCCCGCGATCGATCGCCACCGAGGTTCCGCCCGGCGTGGCCTCGACGAGGAAGCGCGTGCCGTGCACGGTGACGCGCGAGTCGTGCGTCTTGACCGCCAGCGTCGCGCCCGGAGCCAGCGGATCGACGTCGAGCACGACGCGCCCGCGATCCAGCGTCAGTGTGCGCACCAGCGCGCGGCTCTCGGCGAGCTGCACGCGTGCGCCGGTCGGCCCGCCTTCGACGGCGACGCGCGCTCCGGCCCACGTCGCCACCACGCGCGCGCTCGGGGCGATGGTCAGCCAGCCACCGACGGGCAGCGACATCTTGGCCTCGGCGACCGCGTGATCGTCGCCGACCTCGACGTCGGCGGCGCCCTGCCGCGAGACCAGCGCGAAGCCGACCGCGTCCGACGGCGCCTGCGGCCGGCGCGGATGCAGCGCGAAGACGACGATGAATCCGGCGACGGCTCCGGCGAGCGCGGCCCACTTCATTTGCCCCAGAGGCATGCGCCGCGTCGGGCGCTCCTCGAGCCGGCGGCGCACTTCGTTGATCTGCCGCTGCCGCAAGAAGGCCGGCTCCGGCGGCGGCTCGAGCGCTTCGTGCACGGCGTCGACGTGCGCCATCGCCGCGCGGCAGCGCTTGCAGCCGTCGACGTGCGCGCCGATCCAGTCGGCCGCTTCCGGATGCAGCCGGCCGGCGCGCCACGCGAACAGCGCCTCCTCGGTCGGCCCGCCGATATGGAGCGGCTCGGAGTTCACGACTGACCCTCGGGCTTGTTCGCGAGCAGCTTGGCGCGCGCCGAGCGCAGCCGCCGCTTGACGGTGCGCGTGGAGCAGCGCAGGACCGCCGCCACGTCTTCGAGCGGCAGCTCTTCGACCTCGTGCAAGACGAACGCGGAGCGCTCTTCGCCGTCGAGCCGGTCGAGCGCGGCGCGCGCCGACGCCACCGCGCGACCGCGATCGATCAGATCGTCGGCCGCGGCCGAGCCCTGCGGCAGCGTCGCGTCCTCGGCGTCGCGGCGGAACCAGCTGCGCACGCGATCGTAGCGGCGCGAGCGCGCCACCACGCGGTGGCAGATGCCGAACACGAAGGTCGAGACGCGCGAGCGCCCTTCGAAGGCGTCGATGCTGCGGCACACCTGCTCGAGCGACGACTGCACGAGATCTTCGTGCTGCTCGCGATCGCGCGGGCCGGCGAGCCGGTACACGATGCGATAGATCGATGGATAGAGCGCCGTCATCAGCGAGTTGAGCGCGGCCAGATCGCCCGAACGATGGCGCGCCACGAGCGCAAGAAGCTGCGGCTCGGGGTCGGCCGGCGCGGGGGCGGCTGGGCGCTGACGGCGATCCACCAGTTGCATTCCTTTCGTAAGTGACGCGGCGCGAACCCGGGGGACAGAGGGCATTGTAGCAAAATCGCACCCTTACCTACAAGCTCGCAGGGTTACGCTAACGTGCGTGGCGGGAGCGCCAGGCGAGGCCGAGCAGGACCTCGACGGAAGCGCGCGAAAACTCGGCGACCCGCGCCGTTCCGGCGGTGACTCTCTCGTCGGTGAGCGCGAGATCGAAGTCGGCGCCGGCGACCAGCGCCAGCGGGCCGGCGAGCGTGACCGCCAGGCGCGGCCCGGCGACGAAGGCCAAGGAGGCGACGGCGTGGCGGCCGTCGGCGTGGGCGTCCTCGACGCGGACGAGCAGCGCCGGGCCGCCGGTGAGATAGAAGTCGGCCACGCCA
>DASXOU010001098.1:0-6206 GCA_036494045.1 Polyangia bacterium
GATTGCGCTCGAGCGACTCCGCCAGCGATTGCACCGCCTGCGCCGCGCGCTCGACGTTCTGCAGCGCCCGGTCGAAATCGACGACCAGCTTGCCGTCCGCCGAGACGGTGCCACGCAGCGCCGTCATCGTCGCGCTCGTGCTCTTCGCCGTCGCCGAGAGATCGGACGCGACCGGGCCGAGCTTGCCGTCGATGCCGACGGCAGCCTGCCGGATCGACTGCACCGTCGTCGGTAGCTCGGCGAGCGTGCGCGTCAATCCCGGGTTGGCCGCCAGCTCGTGGAACGACTGGATCGTCGCGGGGAGCTCATCGAGCGCCTTGGTCAAGGCCGGATTGGCGGCGACGCGGCGAATCGCCTCGAGCGTGTCGGCGAACGAGTGCGCCAGATCGGCGTTCTTGAATTGGGTCACGAGCGCCGCCAACGAGTCGCGCGCTTCGTCGAGCGGCGTGGTCACCGTCGGTAGCTCGGGATACTGGCCATCCACCTCCGCGCGCTCGATGGGACTGTCGGGGAAATAGTCGAGGTACACGTAGAGCTGACCCGTCAACAGGCTCTGCGTGCCGAGCTGCGCGCGCAGGCCACGCGCCACCAGGACCTGGTCGAACTGCGAGGCCTCGGCGCCGAGCTCGCGCGCGCGATGGCTGAAGATTTCGACGAAGACAGGAATGCGATTGTCGTCGGGGCGCTGATGATAGCGAACGCGCACGTCGATGACCTGCCCCACGTCGACGCCGCGATATTTGACGGGAGCGCCGACCGTGAGGCCGTTGACCGAGCCCTTGAAGTAGCAGACGAAGATGAACTTCTTTTGAAACAGCGTGCCCGATCCCCACACGCCGACGGCGACGGCGACGAGGATGAGGGCGCAAATGACGAACGCTCCGACGACGGCTGGGCTCGGTGGCTTCTTGTTCATGGCAGTCGCGCCTCGCCGCGGGTCAAGAACTCGGCGACGGGAACGTTGGGCGGGTGCGCCAGAAGCGCGCGCGGCGGACCCTTCGCCGTCATCGTCTTCGTGGCCGCGTCGAGGAATACGCAGTCGTCGCCGATCGAGAGGATGCTGGCCAGCTCGTGCGACACGATCACGACCGTCGCGCCCAGGCTGTCGCGCAGCTGCACGATGAGCTCGTCGAGCCGGCGCGAGGTCACCGGATCGAGCCCTGCCGACGGCTCGTCGAGAAAGAGGATCTCGGGATCGAGCGCCATCGCGCGGGCCAGACCGGCGCGCTTCTGCATGCCGCCCGAGATCTGGCTCGGGTAGAACTCCTCGAAGCCGGCCAGCCCGACGAGCGCCAGCTTGAGACGCGCCAGCTCGCCGATCTCGCGCCGGCCGAGCTCGGTGAACTCGCCGAGCGGAAGAGACACGTTCTCCGCCAGAGTCATCGACGAGAACAGGCCGCCGCCCTGGTACAGGACACCGAAGCGGCGCAGCGTCGCTTGGCGAGTACGCTCGTCCTCTTGCAAGAAGTCATCGCCGCCGTAGAAGATGGAGCCGGCGCCGGCCGGTAGGAGGCCGAG
This sequence comes from Polyangia bacterium, assembly GCA_036494045.1. GTDB lineage: Bacteria > Myxococcota_A > Polyangia > Palsa-1104 > Palsa-1104 > JAQBQH01. Next base: position 1,519 of record DASXOU010001098.1, read on the forward strand.
CATGGTGTTGAGGAGCGTACTTTTGCCCGAGCCGCTGCCGCCCATGATGAAGAAGATGGCGCCGCGCGCGACCTCGAACGACAGGTCACGCATGATGATGGAGCTGCCGTATTGCAGCGTCAGATCCTTCACCGTGATGTGCGCGCGCTCGGCCACTCAGACTCCCGACAGGTAGAAAAGGACGGCGAAGATGCCGTCGACGACGATGATGCCGACGATGGAGCTGACCACCGCGCGGGTCGTCGCCTGACCGACGGCGGCGGCGCTCTTGCCCGCGCGCATCCCCTGAGCGCAGCCGGCGAGTGCAACCAGGATCCCGAAGGCGCCGCTCTTGACGAGGCCGAGCCAGAACGTGGTCAACGTCAAGGCATCGCGCGTTTGCAAGAGGTACTGCCGTACGGTCACGTCGGGCATGGTCACGGCGATGAGCCCGCCGCCGGCGACGGCGACGAAGTCGGCATATACGCCGAGGAGCGGCATCATCAGGGCGAGCGCCAACAGCCGCGGCAGCACGAGGAAGTCGAACGGCTCGAGGCCCATCGTCGTGAGCGCGTCGACCTCCTGGGTGACCCTCATGGTGCCGAGCTGCGCGGCGTACGACGAGCCGGTGCGGCCGGCCATCACGATCGCGGTCATGATGGGGCCGAGCTCGCGTACCACGGCGACTGCCACGACATTGGCGACGTAGATCGTCGCGCCGAACGGCCGCAACGTGACGCCACCGACGAAGGCGAGGATCATGCCGAGGAGGAAGCTCACGACGGTGACGATGACCAGCGCGTCGGCCCCGGCGCCCTCGATCTCGGTGAGGAGGTCGACGCCGCGATAGCGCGCACGGCCGCGGGCGAACCGGAGGAGCGAGAGGGTCGCCTGGCCGACGAAGGTCGCGACCTCCGCCACGACGCCGAGCCCACGGTGGAGCACCAGCCCCACGCGCGCGAGCCATGGCGGATGTGGCGGACCGGGCTCCTTGCCGTCGCTGCGGCGCGCCGCCGAGGCAAGCGCGAGCAGCCGCCGCACGCCGTCGGGCAGGCGGTCGAGATCGACGGCGAGGCCGCGGCTTCGCGCGAGCGTCACGGCGTTCTGGACGAAAGCAACCAGCGTCGAGTCCCAGGCGGCGAGCGCGCGCCCGTCGACGATCAGCCGCTCCAATCGCGGCGGCGTCGCCAGCGTGTGCTCGAGCTCATCCGTCGACGGGAGGCCGAGTAGGAGACTCCATTTCCCCACGAGCCGCAGCTCGAGCGTCGTTTCGTCGGTGCGTACCAGCTCCAAAGGGGTCATGGGGGCGCAACGGGCGTCTACGCCCGAGCGGATGGAGCGATCACTTCCTGCCCTTCTTCGGCTTGGCGCTCTCGCTGTTCTTCATCTCGGCGCGGCGATTCTTCGCCCAGCACTCTTCGTCATGCTCGGCACAGAGCGGATTTTCCTTTCCGTAGCTGACGGTCTTGAGCTGCGCCGCGGAGGCGCCGAGCGATTCGAGGTACGCCGCGACCGCCGTGGCCCGCTTGTCTCCGAGGGCCATGTTGTACTCCTCGGTGCCACGCTCGTCGGCGTTGCCCGCCACGGTGACGTGGAGTTGCTGGTCCGCCTTGAGGCAGCGGGCGCTGCGCTCGAGCCCGGGCTTGTCGGCCGGATCGATCTCGGACGAGTTGAACGGGAAGTGCACGCGCACGGAGCTGCACTCGGCCAGACCGGCGGTGATGTCGACGCAGCGATTGCGGATGCAGAGCTGCTTGGCGCCGCAGTCGAGATCGCTAGAGCAGGTCGACTCAGCCGGTTGCGCCGGCGCAGTCGACGTCGTCGCCGGCGCCGATGCCGGCGGTGGCGTCGCGGCTTTGGTTTCCTGCTTATGGGCGCAGCCGAACACCAACAACAACGGAACGAGCGCTACTGATCGCATGATGGGACCCCCGAAAGAGTTGTAACCGTTGCACAGACCATTCCTGCCCGATCGGCCGTAGAACGCGGTGACGCGTGCTCGGCGTGGAAAGAAAACGAACGCGGTCCGACGATGCGGTCGTTTCCCGAACACTTCGGTTCGACCGGCCCGTCGATGCTGTCGGCCATTCGCCGCTCGGAGGCGCCGGTTCTCTTTGCTGATCGTCCGCTTCACGCTCTTGAAGAGGTAGCCGAGAATTGGAATGTCGTCGAGCACCGGCACTCCCTGCACGGTGCTCGAAACGCTGTCCTTGATGAGCCCGCCGAGCACGATCGATTGCTGATCTCTGACGGTGACGACGGATTTGATCGTGCGCTTCGAGGTCGCGGGGCCGAGCCCGTTGTGATTGGGATTGTGCGGCGTGACGGATCGTTGCAAGAGCATCGCGCTGAGCGATGTGCCGCCGGCAGCGCCCACGGCAAAGACAGCGGCATCACGGGTGGTCTCGCCGCTGGGACAGGTGTTGCGGCGAGAGTGGTCGGGGCGCGACTGAGCGCTGCCCTGACGAGCGAGGTTCGGCACATCGCTTGCTGGTGCCTGCCTTCATGTCCACCGGGCCCGGCTCGCCCTGTGCGCTCGTCGTCGATGACGAGCAGCTGATCCGAAGTACCTTGTGCCGCGCGCTCGCCTCGATCGGCTTTCGGGTGCAAGGTGCCGGGTCTCTCAGCGACGCGGTCGCGGCGCTCGATCATCCCATCGACCTCGCCGTGATCGACGTGCATCTCGGCGACGGCAGTGGGCTGGAATTCGCTCGCTTGCTGCGCATCGTCTCGCCGCGCGCACGCATCGTGATGATCAGCGCCGATACATTCGATTTCCAAAACACGTCCGGCCTCGACATCGTCGCCTGGCTGCGCAAGCCGTTCGATCTCGACGAGCTTCTGGCGCATGCATCGTCGCTCAGGGCCGCGAGCCATTAGCGCGCGTCAAAGAATCAGCCAACCTCGGCTCGCGCTGTCGCTTTTTTCACGGTGGCCCGACGAGATACGGTGATTGGGGCATCGCGCGCGATCGTGGAAGAAAACCACCGCAAAAGCGGAAGGCGCAGGCGGAAGGTAGATCCGACGCCGACGGTGGGGGATTGAGCACGAAGCGTGCGACGCGATCAGTCCGCTCGACCGAGCTCACTTTCGATGTCCGCCTGAATCGCGCGTTCGATCCGTTCGACCGCGAGATAATCGAGACGCATCAGCGTCGTTTCGAGTCGGCCGTTGATGCCGAGCCGAAATGGTCGTGGCCGGGCCCTGCCGTAGTCGGCACGAATCGCGGATTGGAGACGATCTTCGGCCTCTGTCGAGATTCGATAGGCCGGCTCGCGTTGCCGGGCCGCGAAGACGCGGAGCTCTTGGAGGACCTCGCGGACGCGGGCGCCGAGGCGGAACAGGTCGGCGGGCTTCGCCGCCGGAGTCGAATTGGCGAGCAGGGTCAGCACGAGGAAGCTCAGGCGATCGACGGGGCCGTCGAGCGCGTAGCAGACGTTCGCGCCGGCGTCGAGCGCACGTCGGGCGACGCGATCATCCCGCACCGAGAGGAGCGCCAGGATGCGGCGAATCCCGCGCTGCTTGAGGTGGCAGATCGTGGCGACCACATCGTCACGCGTGACCAGCGGAAAGGCGACGTCGGCCTCTTCGGGCCGCTCGACGATCTCGAGCGTCAACCCCACATCTTCCAGCACGTCGGCGAGCAGCCGATCCAGGCCCTGCGGGACCGCGCCGATGAGCGCCGCCTTGAGTGAACGCCGTGCCACGACGGCGCTCATGAAGCAACGTGCGTGCCTCTCGGATCATTGCGCGGCGCGCGACAATCGGGCCGCTCGCGTCGCAAAATGCCAAGAGCCCTCCGCTTATTGCGAACTCTTGCCGCGCCGATAGATGGTGCTGAGGTCGATCTCCAGAATCTCGGCGGCCTTGACCTTGTTGCCATCGCACTTGGCGATCACCCACGCCATGTACTCGCGCTCGAGCTGTTTGAGCGACATGAGGTCGCTCTTGGCGCGGGCCAACGGGGAGCCGTCGGCGAGCACGAACCGCGCGTGCGCCTCGACGTCGGCCAGCTCCACCTGCGTGCCGGGCGACATGATGACGAGCCGCTCGACGACGTTTTCCAGCTCCCGCACATTGCCCGGCCACGGGCAACGGCTGAGGACGCGAATGACGTCGGGCGCGAGCGACGCGACGCGAGACGTCGGATTCCGCGCGCGCGCCTTCGCCAGAAAGGCATCGAGCAGCACGGGAATGTCGTCGACGCGATCGCGCAGCGGCGGCACGGTGATCTGAACGACGTCGAGGCGATAGAACAGATCGGCGCGGAAGCTGCCCTCTTGAACGCGCCGCTCGAGGTCCTGGTTGGTCGCGGCGACCACGCGCACGTCGATCTTGCGCGGCGCATCGGCACCGATGGGACGAACCTCGCTCTCCTCGAGGACACGCAACAGCTTTGGTTGCAACCCGGCCGGCATGTCACCGATCTCGTCGAGGAACAGCGTGCCGTGATCGGCTTCGACGAGGAGGCCCCGCCGCACTGACGCGGCGCCGGTGAAGGCGCCGCGAACGTGTCCGAACAGCTCGCTCTCGAGCAGCGCCTCGGGCAGCGCCGTGCAATTGACCGCGACGAACGCACCTTCGCGGCGCGGGCCGGCGAAGTGCAGCGCGCGCGCGACCAGCTCCTTACCGACGCCGCTCTCGCCACGCACCAGCACCGTCGCCGGTGACGGCGCTACGCGCTCGATGGCGTCGTACACGCGGCGCAT
>DASXOU010001099.1:0-7809 GCA_036494045.1 Polyangia bacterium
GGCCAGCTCGGCGCGCGCGACCAGGTCGTCGCCAACCTCGGCAGCTTGATCGATCCGGCGCTCGGCGTTCCGGAAAACTAGCGCCGCGGCACGCCGTAAAAGTAGTAGCCGCGCCCGCCGAGCGGATACTCGTGGTAGCCGAACGTCCACTCGAAGCGATCGCCGAGCGGCGCCACCATCGCCTCCAGATCGCGCCGGCTGTAGACGCGCATCGTCGACACCAGACCGTCCCACAGCGACGCGGCGATCACCGCCGGCGTGGCGAAGGTCAGGAGCAGCTTCTGCAGCCGCTGGCTGCGCGTCACGAGCGGATTGACCAGCAGCGCCGGCAGCCCGACCGGAACGAAGCCGAAGAAGCGCAGCGGATTTCGTTCCCAGGCTTCGGCGATGAACACGCCCGCCGATCCGGCGACGGCATCGCGCAGCATCGCCGCCGCCAGCGCCGGCGGAAAATGGTGGAACACGTTGATGATGATGCGCGCGCGGCCGGCCGCGATCTCGCGCGGCATCGCCGTGCCGTCGACGGGCGCGGCCACGAAGTCGATGTCGTCGGGGAATTCGTCGCGCGCCGCGCGCCAGGCGTCGACCTGCGGCTGCAGATCGGTGAGCACGAAGCGCGGCGGCTTGCGCCCGGCGGCGCGGATCTCGCGCGTCAAGATGCACGCCGGCCCGGCGGCGCCGGCGCCGACGTCGAGCACCTCGCCGACGCCCGCGCGCGCCACGAACTCCTCGAACGGCGCGACCAGGCCACTGAGAAAGTGGCCCCACGAAAGTGTCCGGCTGAGCGACTCGACGATGGTGTCGCGAAGCGCGCGCGGCGCCCACGGCGAGTCGTTGAACTCGAAGAGCTGAAGCCGCGGCAGCGCCATTTCCGTCAGCATATGATATGGTGAGGCGCGATGCGCGCTCTCGTCGCTGTCGTGGGCCTGGTCTCGGTGTGCGCGATTGCGCGCGCCGACACCTCACGCGACACGCCGCTCCTGCAAGACGATCTGCAGAAGAACCAGCGCACGCGCATCGACGCGCCCAAAGACGCATTCGACGCCGATCTCGACGCCGCGCTCGGCGGCCCGCAGGGATTTTCGACCAAGCCGCTCGAGCAGATCGAAGATCGCATCCGCGCCGAGCTGCGCCGCGATCGCCCGCGCGCCACGCCGCGCCTGATCGTCTTTCTGTATCCCGGCCGCACCAGCGCCGAGAAGCTGAAGGCGATGCGCGACATCAACGTCGACATCGAGCTGATCATGGATCCGTGCGATCGCAACGTGTGCAAGGAGGCCGTCGCCAAGCACATCGAGCTGGTCGGCCGCGCCGTCGGCGCATCGTCAGTGTCGGGCGGCAGCTACAAGATGACGTTCCAGACGCTGACGCTGAAGACCTCGACCACGCTGCACGACGAAGAAGTGCAGGTCTATCAAGTTCCCATCGCCGCCTGCATCGACGCCGCGAAGAAGCCGGGCGGCGGCATCGCCTGGCTCGAGTCGCAAGCGCACGCCGAGGAGGATTACGAGCCACTCGTGACCAAGGCGATCGCGCGCCACGCCGCCGAGCGCCGCGTCTCGCTGGCGGCGCCGCCGTCGGTCAAGCGCGGCTCGTCCGCCGTCGACGTGCTCCTCAAGGTGCGCGGCGATCGCAGCCGCACGCAGCAGCAGGCGCTCGACGCCTTCGCCGCCTGCGCCGCCGGACTGCGCGACAATCCCAAGACGCCGTCGCAAGCGGCGCTCGAGGTCGACGTCGACACCGGCATGCGCGACGGTCCGCGCAAGTTCCGCGCGCCGGGAAATCCCGTCGGGCTCTACATCGACGGTCAGATGTCCGGCGGCGATCTGTGGGCGAGCTACGTCGGCGAAGTGAAGAAAGGCCAGCAGCAGATGTCCTTCGACGACGCCGAAGCCAGCGGCCACGCGCCGAGCACGGGCGACTCGATGGCGCCCGATCCCGACGACAACGAGGTCGTGCAGCTGCTCTCGTCGAACTTCGCGCCGATGGCCGCGTGCGCGCGCACCGAAGCCGCGCGCAACCACGCCTTCCGCGGCGTCGTCGTCACCTTCCGCTGGACCGGCGCCGGCCGCGCCGAGAACATCGACGTCAAGGAAGCGGCGCTCAAGGGGACGCCGCTCAAGTCGTGCCTGGCGACGGCGATCGGCGGGCTCCGACTGCCGCGACACAACGCCGCGCCGCGCACCATCGAATATCCGATTCGCGTGAAGTGAAAGGGGAGGACCATGGGAAACGAGCTATCGCTCACACTCTTGCAAATGGGACGCAGTCTCGCGTGGGCCGTCGTCGCCGCCGTCAGCTTCGCCTTCGCGATGGGCCTGTCGATCAAGGTCTTCGATTGGATGTCGAAGGACATCAACGAGTGGGAAGAGATCAAAAAGGGCAACCTCGGCGTCGCCCTCATCTTCGTCGCCATGATCCTCGCCGTCGGCCTCGTGCTCTACAAAGTCATCTGAGCGCCCGCGCGCGAGGTCCAGGTGTTAGAGTAAAGTCATGCGTAGCGCCGTGTTCATCGTCGCGATCGCCGCCGCCTGCGGCTGTGGTGGAACCAAGACCGGCGGAGGCGGCGACGGTGGCGGTGGCAGCGGCCCCGGCGACATGACGATGACGTCGCCGCCCGATCTCACGCCGCGCCCCACCGCCGGCATCGCCTGCGGCGCCGATACTTGCAGCGTCGGTAACCAATTCTGTTGCACCGCGGACAACGGCGCCACCGGCGACTGCCAGATGACCCAGAACCCGTCGTGCGGCACCTCGATCTTCTTCTGCGACGGCCCCGAAGACTGCGAGCCAGCCCAGCCCGAGTGCTGCGTCACGGGCGGTTACGCGACCTGCCTTCCCGCCGGGCAGTGCGCGGGCCAGGCCAACGCCAGCGTCATGTGCCACGACAACAGCGCCTGCGCGCCACCCGCGCTCTGTCACAACGCGCAGAACAGCCCCTACAGCATCTGCTTCTAGCGCTAGTTCGTCGAGACGCGCTGCAGGACCAGCTCGGCGCCGAGCGCCGCCGGCCGATGCACCATCGAGATCTCGGGCACGCAGTCGCGATCGCGGTCGCCGTGGTCGACGGTGCGCGCCAGCTCGCCGGTGAGCGCGCGCTCGCCCATCTCGAGCCCGGCGCCGGTGCACTCCGCCGGATACTGCACGACGTCGTCGCCGTTGGCGTCGTCCCAGCCGTTGAGCACGAGCTTGTTCTGCCGCTTGACGCGCTGGAGCAGCTCGGCGGCGATGCGCTCGTTGCCGGGACGGCGCGCCACCAACTTCCAATATTGGCGCAGCGCTCCCTGCAAGGTGCCGTGCGCCAGCGGCGTCCACACGATGCGGTTGCTCTCGCCGACGACGGTGCGGAAGGCGCGCACGTCCGCCATGTAGAAGCGCGTGCCCATGTCGTTGTAGATGAGCGTGGCCGCGTCGCGATACTTCTCGTCCGACGTCGCCAGGTACGCGTCGAGGAGCGCGCGGATGCACGACGCCTCCGACTCGAGCCGCGTCGGTGACGGATCGCGCATGCCCGACGAGACGTCGTAGCTGTTGGCGACGGCGCCCGAGGCGTCGGTGAGCTTGTCGACGATGAAGTCGGCCTCGGCGGTGATGAGCTGCCGCGTGCGCGCCGGCAGCGGCGCGGGCGCGCCGTCGTCCTTGACGCCGTCGAGCACGGTGGGAATTCCCTGCGTGTCGGGCGTGTCGTTCGAGTACAGCGTCAGCGTCGAGCCGATCGAGCGCAGCGCCTGGCGCATGCCGATGATCGCCCAGGCCGCGTCGAGTGCCGTCACGATCGTTCCGCGCGTGACGTTGCCGCTGGCCACCGTCGCCGTGTCGACGAGCACCGAGTGCGCCGCGTCCCAATGCAGCCGATCGATGTCGACGAGCGCGATCTTGATGATTGCGAGCGCGTGATCGTGCGGCGTCTCCTCGCCGTCGGCGAGCTGATCGTCGGCGGGGAACGGATCGCCGTCGAAGGTCGCCAGCGACGACGGCAGCCCGCCGACCTGCGTGTTGTTGAAGTCGGTGAGCGCATAGTAGGTGCCGAAGCCGCCGGCCAGCGCCGTCAGCCCGCGCAGATGGCTCGACCCATCGACGGCCGCGAAATTCGCCGGCTGCGGAAAATATTTCCACGAATTGCCCGGCGCCGGCGGATGCGAAATCTCCGTCACCAGCGTCTGCGCCGGCCACCAGCGCAGCGGCGAGGTGTAATCGTAGTTGAGCGCGTCGAGCGTGGTTCCAAAGCCGCTGAAGCTCTTGCCGTCGCTGGTGAGCAGCGTGCCGGCGAGCAGCTTGGCCTTGTTGTCCATCTCCTCGATCATCGTCTGCCCCTGGAAGCCTTCGATGACGATGTCGCCGAGATAGACGCCGGGCGAGCCGTCGACCAGCGCCTGCCCCGTCGGATCGTTGGGATCGGGATACTGTCCGACGACGCTGTTGCCGAGCACGCCCACCTGCGGGATATCCGCCGCCGCGACGTTGGTGATGCCGTTGCCAGCCGAGTCGTGCAGCGTGCCCCAGTAATTGATCGACCACAGCCCCTGCTTCCACGTCGCGTAGCCCATCGCGTCGGGCGCGAGGATCTTGGTGACCTGGCCTTCGCGGTCGGGCAGGTTGATCGAGTTGTACGAGCACTCGTAGTCGCCGATGACCTGCGCGCCGGCGCCCGAGCCGGCGTACCCGGCAGTGAAGCTGCAGAAGAGCTTGTTGCCGTTCGTCGACGGCGCGATCGTCGGATCGAAGTGCGAGAACTCGGCGAACGCCGGCCAATAGCCGGGCCAGCCGAGGATGTTTAGCGGGTTGTCGTCGGGCGCCGGCGAGACCACGAAGTTGGCGCCCGGCGCACCGCCCGCGTTCGACTCGGCGGCGAAGGTCTGGATGCGATTGACGAGCAGCGCCAGCCCGTCGTCGCCGCTGAGCTGCTGCGGGTTGAGCACCGGGCCGTACGCGAGCGAAAGGCCCGCGCCCGACTCGAACGACGTGTTGTTCATCGGCTGCTTCGAATACTCGTAGGACTCGACGGCGGTCGAGTAGGCGAGCGGATTGATCGAGGGGCGGCCCGTGTCGGGATCGAAGTAGAGATCGGTCTGCGTGTTGAAGCGATCGAAGCCGGCGAGGTTGTAACCGAGGAGCTGCGCGAACGGCTCGCCGGAGATTTGCATCTCGATCGACGCCAGGAAGTGATTGGCGGTGTCGAAGCTGCTGTCGGTGAGCTCGGCCGTGAAGAACGTCGACGGCGTCGGTGTCGAGGCGGCGATGCTCGATTGCTTGCCGCCGCCACACGAAACGGAGAGCGCCAACGCGATGAAAAGTACTCGCCGCACGATGCCTTCTTAGCGCATTCAGCGCCGGACTTCCGCAAGAAAATCAAGCCGTAACGTGCAAACTGAAAGCGGCACTGCGTGGGGGCGGAGGCACCGGCCAAGGCAAGCGCCGTTTCCTTTGGCCACACAAGTGTGGATATGTGTGACAGGGGCTCGATCCCCCAACGATGACGATCAGTTGACGTAACGCGTGGTTGCGAGACGCACATGTAGGGATCGCGTATTGCATGGGCGCGCGACGCTGCAGGGAGGTAATGCAATGTTGCGGTCGCTAGCGCTGATTTCACTCGCTTCGGGTTCTCTGGTTTGGTTCGGCTGTTCGAACGACGACACGAAGATTCACTATCCACCCGTGCTCACCGGCGACATGGCCGATGATGGCACCGGCGGTAACGGCGGCTCGGGTGGTAGTGGCGGCGGTGGCGGCACCGACGACATGAACTCCGCGCCGCAGGACATGGGCCCGGCGCTGCCGGACCTCGCGGGCCTGCCGGCACCGACCAACCCGCCAACGACGCATCCGCCGCTTCCGACGATGATTGATTCTTCGGGATCGAGCACGATCCCGGCGCCGGAGATCTGGACCGTCGTGTGGACCGGCGATGACGCCATCGGTGCCAAAGTCAATGCGTTCAACACGTGGATGCTCGGCAGCGACTACTGGAAGACCGGCATGAAGGACTACGGTGTTGGCGCCGGCAGCGCGAAGGGCGTGATCGTCCTGGCGAACTCGCCGCCTCCGACGACAATCAGCGATGCGCAGCTCCAGAGCCTCATTACCAAGAACATCGGCAAGACCGGTTGGCCGACGAAGGACGCGAACACGATCATCTCATTCGTGCTCGATCCGAAGACGACGGTGACGCAGGGTGCGAGCAAGGGCTGCGTCGATTTCGACGGCTACCATTCGTTGACGACTACGAAGGTTCCTTATCTCGTCAACGCTTACTGTCTCGACGAAAACATGAACCCGGATTGGGACAACCTGACCGTGACGATGAGCCACGAAGCGGGCGAAGCGTCGGGTGACTGGGACCTCCAGCACAACCGCGTCGTCGACTCGTCGACCCAGCAGCCCTACCTCGGCGGCGGTGAGCTCGGCGATTTGTGCCTCAGCCTCAATGCGTCGATCGCGGCCGACGCGACCAACACCTATATGGTGCAGCGTCTGTGGTCGAACTCGGTCGCCGTGGCCGATAACGCCGACCCGTGCCTCCCGGCCGACGCCAACACCAAGTGGTTCGGCGCGGCGCTCGACAGCGGCGGCAGCGATCCGTCGATCATCAACGTCACGCGCGATGCTTCGGGCAAAGGCTCGACGTCCTTCAAGATCGACGCGTTCGAGTACGACTCGTCGTTCGGTCCGATCGGCTTTTACGTCATCGGCTCGCTACTGCCGACGGGCGTGACGATGACGCCGAATATCGCCATCAACGTCGACGCGAGCGGCAATCAGACCGGCGCAGTCGCCTATGCGAACGCCGGCGGCGTGTACACCGCGACCGTGAACGTCGACGCGACGTACACGGGAGGCGGCGAGCCGATCACGGTTCTCATCATCTCGCGCAATGAGACCAAGACCCACTACAACATCTGGTGGGGCACGCTCATCATTCAGTAGCAGCATCGATCGTTGGCTGTTTCGCACGCCGCCCGGGGAAATCCCGGGCGGCGTTTTCTTTTGCGGTAACATCGCGGCGCTTGTTGTTTGTCGTCTATGGGCTCGTTGCGCTCGCGGCGTTGCCGACGATTGTGCTCGTCGTCGAGGTGCTGGCGGCGCTGCCGCGCGCGCGTGCGGCGGCGGCGGCGGGGGATCCGTCGCTGCGGGTGGCGGTGCTGGTGCCGGCGCACGACGAGGAGCGCGGCATCGCGGCGACGCTGGCGACGATCGCGCCGCAGCTGCGCGACGGCGATCGGCTCGTGGTCGTCGCCGACAACTGCGGCGACGCGACCGCCGAGCGCGCGCGTGCCGCCGGCGCCGACGTGTTCGAGCGCTCCGACGGCGCGCATCGCGGCAAGAGCTTCGCCATCGCCAGCGGCGTCACGTATCTGGCGGCGAACGAGCCCGACATCGTCATCATCGTCGACGCCGACTGTCGCGTCGAGCCGGGAGCCATCGACGCGTTGCGCGCCGCCGCCGTCGAGCGGCCGGCGCAGGCGGCCTACGTCATGCGCGCGCCCGACGGTGCGCCGCCGGCGCGGCGGCTGGCGGAGCTGATGTTCCTGCTTCGCAACGTGGTGCGGCCGCTCGGCCTTGCGCGGCTCGGCGTGCCTTGTCTGCTCACCGGCGCCGGCATGGCGTTTCCCTGGTCGCTGATTCGCGGCGCGGCGCTGGCGTCGGGCAGTGTCGTCGAGGATCTGCAGCTGGCCATCGATCTCGCCGCCGACGGCACGCCGCCGCGCTTCTGCGGCGAGGCGCGCGTGACGAGCCTGTTTCCCACGGGCGAGGCGGCGGCGGGGAAGCAGCAGACGCGCTGGCTGTGGGGTGTCGTGCGCGCGATCG
>DASXOU010001100.1:0-3437 GCA_036494045.1 Polyangia bacterium
GACCGCGCCACCGTCGACGCCCTCGACTGCGACTACTGCGTGGTCGCATGCGAGGTCCGCGGCGTCCAGGCGCTCCTCGGCGCCAGCGATCCCGCGCTCGCCCGCCACGTCGCCGGCCTCGGCGAAGCCGATCCCTACGTCGTCTGGCGCCTGTGGCTCGACAAGCCGACCGCGCGCGATCGCCTCCCCTTCTACACCACCGCCCGCTTCCGCTTCACCGACTCGCTCGCCATCTACTCGGCGTTCCAGGAGCCGTTCGTGTCGTGGGCGCGGCGCACCGGCGGCAGCGTCGTCGAGGTCCACGCCTACGCCATCGCCCCCGACGCGATGCGCCCCGCCGCCGAGATCCGCGCCGCGATGTGGCGCGAGCTCGCCGCGCTTTTGCCCGAGCTCGCCGGCGCGCGCATCCTCCACGACGAGTTCCAGCAGCAGTCGAACTTCACGCGCCTCGCGCCCGGCGATCACCCGAAGCGCCCCGCCACCGCGACGCCGGTCGCCAACCTCACGCTCGCCGGCGATTGGGTGCGCCTGCCCGCGCCCGCATCATTAATGGAGGCGGCCGCGATGTCGGGCCGCCTCGCCGCCAACACGATCTTGGGCGCCGAAGGCCTGCGCCAGCTGCCGATCCCGACGGTCGCGCTCAAAGGGCCGCTGGCTTAGGCGCTAGATTTCGCGCCAGACGCGCTCGACGATCCCGGCCTGCCCCATCGCGCGCGAATAACGGACCAGCGCCTGCCACCAGTCGTCGAGCGCGCGGTAGAACAGCCGCCACTGCGTCGGATACGCGGCCACCGCCTCGAGCTTGACGCGCGCGACCTCCTCACCGTCGACGATAGTGGCCGCGAAGCGCCGTCCGCCGGCGCGCGAGCGGCGCGGCCAGCGCGTCCACTCCGGCGTCAGGATCGCCGCCACCGCCAGCCGGCGCAGCTTCGGCCCCACGCGCTCCTGGATCAGCGGCGCCGCCATCCACGTCGCCGCCGCCGCGCCGAGCTCGGCGCGCACGCTCCCTCGCGCCAGCGTCACGTCACTCGCGTCGACGACCGCGCCGATGCGTGCGAATCGTCGCGGCAGCTGAAACGGCGTCAAGACATAGGGCGTGTCCTCGTAGTACGCCACGTCCGCGCCGACCAGCGCGCGACACGCCGCATGAGCCACCTGATGATCGACATGCCCGCCGACGCCGAGCGGCGCCACCACGCGCCGGCACCCGCCGTCGACGCGCGCCTGCAACGCCGCGCGCACCGCCTCGATCAGCGGCGCCTCGTCGCCGCGCAAGGGCGCGAACAGCTGCGCCGGCGAGCGATAGCGCCGCCGCCGCATCACCGCGTCGGGCCACTCGCCGCGCACGAGCGCGACGCCGAACGCGCGCGCGAACGCCTCGTCCTCGCCGCGACGGACTTCGGCGTCCGGCGGGGGCGGCGCGAACAGCGTCATCACCGTCGCGCGCGTCCCGCCGCCGACGTCGCGCACGAGCTGCCCCGCCGCCGAGAACGCCACGTCGTCCGCGTGCGGCGATACGTACAGGACCTCGGGCCCCATTCGCTGTGCATTCTACGCGACCCCCCCGAGACTCCGCACCCCAAGCTGTCGCGTCTGTGTTATAGGAGCCGCGTACTTCCGCGGGCTTTTTCCCGGCGCGACGATTGCAGCCGACACCCGCACCAGGAGCAGACATGAAGCGCGCCTCGTTGCCCCTCGCCTTCGCCGCCTTCTGCGTATCGCTGCCGGCGCTGGCCGCGCCCGCGCGCAGCCACTCGACGCGGGCCGTCCCCGACGCCATGACGCCGGGCACCTCGTGCAACGACACGCCCAAGCTCGGCTACAGCAACGGGCCGCTCATCCAGCACGTCAAGGTCGTCGACGTCTTCTACAGCCCCGGCTTCCAGTACAAGGCGATGCTCGAGGACTACTACAAGGCGATCCTGCAGAGCGCCTACTTCGACTGGCTCGTCGAGTACAACGCGACCAACTACAAGATCAGCCGCGGCACCTTCGTCATGTCCGTCGAGGACACCAACACCAACCCGACGACGGTCAAGCAGGTCAACCCCGAGACCTACTTGAAGGGGCTCGTCACCGCCGGCAAGGTGCCTGCGCCCGACGACGACACGATGTACATGCTCTACTTTCCGAGCGGCATCGATCCCACCGACGGCAGCGGGCCGTCGTGCATCTCCAACGGCGACTACTGCGCCTACCACAGCTCGTATGAAGCGTCCGGCGGCCAGATGGCGCGCTACGGCGTCATCCCCGACATGGACGCCGGCGACTGCAACCAGGGCTGCGGCCCGCCCGGCTTTGCCAGCTTCACCGACGTCTCGTCGCACGAGCTGATCGAAGCGGTCACCGATCCCGATGGCAGCGGCTGGTACGACACCGGCGCGCCCGATTCGAGCGCGAACAACTGCGGCGAAATCGGCGACATCTGCGCCGTCGGTGGCACCGAAGAGACCGGCACCGTCGGCGGCTTCATCGTGCAAAAAGAGTGGTCGAACAAGAACAACGCCTGCATCACCACCGACCCGAACGCGGTGCTCAACGACTTCACCGTCGCCGCGTCGCCGGCGGAGGTCATGGTTCCCGTCGGTGGCAGCGCCACGACGACGGTGACGCTGACCAAGAAGACCGGCGTCGCCGAGCCGGTCTCGCTCACCGCGACGCCGCCGACCGGCTTGACCGCGTCGTTCTCGCCCGCGTCGGTGACCTCGGACGCCGGCAGCTCGATGCTGACGCTGACGGCGTCGCCGATGCTGACCGCGGGCACGATGCTGACGCTGACCGTCAAGGGCACCGGCAGCGCGGTCAGCGAGATGGCGACCGTGAACGTCACCGTCGTGGCGCCCGCCGACATGGCGATGGCGAGCTCGGGCGGATCGGGTGGCTCGGGTGGCGGCAGTGGTAGCGGCGAGCGCAGCGGCAGCGCCGGCGGCTGCGCCCTCGTCGGCGTTGGCTTCCCCGTCGCCGGCGGCAGCGCGGCCGGCAGCGCGCTGGTCGCGCTCGCGCTCCTCGCGCTCGCGTTGCGCCGTCGTCGCGCCTGATTCGCCGCGACTGATTCCCCACGACTGATTCGCCGCGTCACAGAAGGTCGTTGCGGCCTGCCGTCCGCGAGGCGTCGTTCCCCGGCGCGCGCGTCGGCCTGCCACGGGGGTTCCCGCCCCGGCGGCGCAAACTCCACGCAGCAAACGGTAGTCCCGCAATCAACGCGGGCACTTTGGCGCGGTTGCAAAGCCGATGCGGTTCCGCATGGTTGGGCGCGACAGTTGCACTACGTCACAACCTCGAAGGAGCCTCCCATGACTCGAAGCGCCCTTGCCCTCGTCATCGTCGCCGCGCTCGCGGCCCCCAGCGCCGCCGCTCCGATCGGCCTGCAATCGCGGCGCGCACCGGCAGCGTCGCCCAACGCCACCGTCGTGCAAGGCTGCAACACGCCCGAGCTC
>DASXOU010001101.1:0-1584 GCA_036494045.1 Polyangia bacterium
TCGGTGATCTGCCCGACGATGCGCGCCAGCCGCCACAAGTGGCCGCGGATGGTGTCGTCAGCCGGCGCCAGCTGAAAGGCGCGCAGATAGGCGCGGAACGCGCGCAGCGGATCTTTGACCTTCTCCTCGACGATCGCCGCCGCCTCGCAGGCGATGGCCAGCTGCTCCTCTGCGGGCGCCCAATGAAAGCGATAGCCCTCGACTGCGAGCGCGTCATCCCAGCGCCGCGTCACCTCCGCCAGCCGCCGCACCTCGTCGAGGAGCGACTTGTCGCCCGGTGCATAGGGGAACGCGCGCATCAGCTCGTCGAGCGCGCCCGCCGCGTCCTTCTGCCGCTCCTCGCGCACCGTCGCGCGCTTGCGCAAAAGGGCCAGCTTCTGCGGCGTCGTCCCGCGCGCGATCAGCTGCTCGTACACGTCGAGGAGCGCCTGCGCGTCATTGGCGCGCACGCTCAGCCGCTCGAGCTCGGGCAGAAGCCGCTCGCCATGCGCGTCGAGCTCGAGCGCCGAGCGCACCACCGCGAACGCGCGCTTGGGATCGCGCAGCTTCTCGTCGGCGATGGTCGCCACCTGCAGCCGCGACTCGATCCCCGGCATGGTCGCGTAGACGGCGCACATCTCCTCCCACAAGGAGTGGCGCTCGGCCATCTGCCGCAGATCGCCGAGCAGCGCCGGATCGCCTTCGCCGAGCTCGTGCGCCAATCGCAAATACTCGAAGCCGCGCTTGGCGTCGCCGACCTTGTGCTCCGCCGTCGCCGCCAGCGCGCGCAAGATGGCGATCGAATCGGCGCGCGTGCCCGCCGCCTCCGACAGCTCGAGGCGCTTCTCGTCGATGGCGCAGAGCGCTTCCCAATCCTCGGTCTGCCGATAGAGCGCCGCCAGCGCCTGCAGCGCTTCGACGCTGTCGGGGGCAAGCTCGCTGACGCGCTGCCACGCCGCAATCGCCCGCCGCGCATCTTTGAGCTGCGACCAGCGCCGCGCGATGTCCGTCGCCACCGACAGCTTCTGCGCCGGATCTTCGCTGAGGAACAGCTCGCGCTCGGCGATGCGCAAGCTGCCGTCGAGATCGCCGCCCGCGGCCAGCAGCTTTTGCAGCCGCGCGTGCGCTTCCAGGTTGCGCGGCGCCATCTCCGCCAGCACGTGGCGCAAGATCTCGATCGCGCGCTCCGGATTCTTCAGCCGCTCGTCGGCGAGCTGCGCCCGCTCGAGCGCGACCGTGACCGCGTCGTCGCCGTCGGCGTGCGCCTGCCGCCGCGCCAGCACGTCGTCGAGCAGCGCCCAGTCGCCGCGGGCGCGCGCCAGCCGCGTCAGCCCCTCGAGCGCCTCTTTGTCCGTCGGGCGGCGCTCGATGACTTCCTTCCACGCGCGCGCCGCGCGCATGGTGTCGCCGAGCTTGCCGTCGACGATGCGCGCAAAGCGCTTCCACGGCTCGACGCCCTCGGGCCCCGCCGGCACGCGCTGAAGCGTTCGCTCCATCGCCGCCGCCGCCTCGGGCCACTTCTCCAGCGCCGCTTCGATGCGCCCGAGCGCCTCGAGCGCCTTGTGATCGTGCTTGTCGAGCTTGACGATGCGCTCGAGCCGATCG
>DASXOU010001102.1:0-5273 GCA_036494045.1 Polyangia bacterium
TGCGGTGGCGCGGATAGTGTCATCGTCTCAGCTACGGCGACGCTCCTATGAGAGCGGTGCAAGAGAAGTTGGTCTGTCGGCGCCGGCGATGCTCCTACGATGCATGAAACGCCGCTCCACGAGTCGGTGGAATGCATAAGCAACCAGCATCGGCACAACGATCCGGAGTATCGCGATCTCGGCGACGTCAGCGTGCAGTCGGAGGCCGAGTGCCTTGGCCGCGACAAGCACCGGCTCGTGCGTGAGGTACAAGCTATAGCTCCACACGCCGACGAAGGCGAGCGCGCGTGCCAAGTGCCCGCGTGATTCGGCGGCGACGGCGGCATTCGTCAGGATGAAGAAGGCGATACCGTAAACACCGTCGCTGTTGGTCGTTAGCGCCAGCGCCAGGGCGACCACGCCTATGAAGAGAGAACGGCACCACCACGGCAGCACAATCACTCCGAGCCATGCCTCGACGGCGACAGCACCGAGCGCCCACTCGATCCAGCGCGCCGGCCCGAGCTGCGGCGGCCCACCAAACGTGCGCCATGCCTCGGTCACCAGCGCGACGGCTGCGATCGTGGCGATCCAACCAAAGCGGCGGCGCATCCACAACAATGGGAAGTACAACAGATAGAGCTGCTCCTCGAGCGCGAGCGTCCAAAACGGTCCATTGCCGATGCGATCGGCGGCGCCATTGACGTTCTGCAAGAGCAACACGAGCAGGACGAGGTCGACTGGGCGGACGTCGACATGGATGCCCATGCGACGTGCCATGATCGCGAGGCCGATCGTTCCGATAAGCGCGACAAAGTACGGCGGGTAGAGGCGACGCATGCGCCTGCGCCAGAAGGCAAGGAACGATGCGCGCTCGCCGCGTGCAAAGCGTGCGTGAATACAAAAGCCGCTGATGACCAAGAAGAGGTTGACGCCGGCGTGACCTCGCGTGAGCACTGCAACAAGCCAGTCAGGGAATACCGACACATTGCCAGCCGCGTGCATGCCGCCGCCGAGTTCACGCGAGAACGGAAGATGGCACAGCAGCACCGCCAATACAGCGACGCCGCGAAGTGTGTCGATGGACATGAGACGGGGCATTACGTTCGCACTGCGGCATGTCGCCGCATCTGGCCGAGCATACAGGAAGCCCGGCACGGTTGGTTTCCCCCTCACGCTACGGCCGGCTCGCGGCGCGGAGTCCCACAAGGTTCTGTGAAGGCGCCGAGGGAGAAGCTACCGGTGCTGCTTCGGCGCGCGCAGCGTGAACACGGCGCACTCCGACGGCGCGCCCGCGCGAATCGGCACCGACGACGAGCCGATCCCGCAGTTCACGTACAAGAGCGCGTCCTTCACGCCGTAGAACCCCGCCAGGTAGCGGTTGCCGAAGCGCGCCGCGATCTTCTCGGTCAAGCTGCCGATCTTCACGTGCCCGCCGTGCGTGTGCCCGGCCAGGATCAACCCGGCGCCATACTCGGCCGCGCGATCCGCCAGGTTCGGCACGTGCGTGAGCACGATGCGGCTGCCCGGCACTTTGTCATTTGCGGCCACGCCGGTGAACGCGCGCTTGGGATCCGCGTGCCCGGTGATCGCGTCGTCGATGCCGACGATGGTCAGCGGCGCGTGCCGCAGCTGAATTTCGGAATGTCCATTCCGTAATACCGCCAGCCCATTGCGCTCGAGGGCGCGCCGCACGCCGGCGCCGTCGGTCCAATAGTCGTGGTTGCCGAGCACGCAGTAGGTCTGCACGCCAATCCCGCGCGTCAGCTCCGCCAGCCGCCCCACGAACTTCGGGCTGTAGCAGACGAAGTCGCCCGTCATCAGCAGCAGATCGGGCTTGGCCGCTTGCGCCATCTCGAGCGCGCGCAGGATCTTCTTGGCCGGCGTCAGCATGCCGACGTGCAGATCGGTGAGGTGCGCGATCTTCACGCCGTCGTGCGCCGGATCGAGCCCCGGCACGATCACGTCGCGCTCGACCAGCCGCGGCCCGAGCGGCTTGCGCGTGATCAAACGGGAACGCCGCAAATGCGGCGCAGGGACGCTGTGCATCATCCCTATTATAACGGTGCCGCGGGTCGGTGCTCGCGCTTTTTGCTCGCCCGCCGGAGAAGCGAGCGCTTAGGCGCTCTTGTAGACGTTCATGACGTCGCCGAGCAGCTTCAACGCCGCGTCGCGCGGCCGCTGGAACGCGTTGCGCCCCATGATCGAGCCGAACCCGCCGCCGGCGGCGATCTGCTTGACCTCGTCCATCACCGCCGCGTCGTCCTTGGCCTCGCCGCCCGAGAAGATCACGATGCGCTTGCCGGCGAAGCACGACTGCACGACGTGACGCACGCGATCCGCGAGCGTCTTGGTCGGGATCGAATACTTCTCGAACACCTTCTTGGCTTCGTCCTGGTAGACGACGTCCTTCGGCGGCTTGACCTTGACGATGTGCGCGCCGAGCTGGCAAGCGACCTGCGCCGCATACGCCGTGATGTCGACCGCCTGCTCGCCTTCCTTCGCCAAGCCGGTGCCGCGCGGATAGGCCCACATCACCGTCGGCAGGCCGTGCTCCTTGGCCTCGAGGATGAGCGCGCGGATCTCTTCGTACATGGTGTTGCGCGCGCTCGAGCCGGGATAGATCGTGAAGCCGATCGCCGAGCAGCCGAGCCTGAGCGCGTCCTTGACCGACGCGGTCACCGCCGAGATCGGCTCCATCTTGGCCATGGTGTCCGAGTTGTTGAGCTTCAAGATGAGCGGAACCTGCCCGGCGAACTTCACCGCGCCCGCCTCGAGGGCGCCGAGCGGCGCCGCGTAGGCGTTACAGCCGGCGTCGATGGCGAGCTGGAAGTGATAGTCGGGATCGTAGCTGGCGGGGTTGGGCTGGAACGAGCGCGCCGGGCCGTGCTCGAAGCCCTGGTCGACGGGCAGGATGACGAACTTGCCGGTGCCGGCCAGCGTGCCGTGGCCCATCATGCGCGCCAGGTTGGCCTGCACACCCGGGTTGTCGGACGCATACCAGGAAAGGATGTGACGGACGCGATCGGTCGTCTTGCTCATGGTCGCCTCGGCTCGTTGGTGTCGCGCGGCATCCTATTACTAGGCACGCGACGATGCAATAGCAACGTAACTCATATCTGAGTTACGCTATTGTTCACGTCGGAAAGCGGCGCGCATCGCCGCCTGCACGGCCTGATATCCGGCGAGCACGCCGTCTTCGTAGTTCCAATCGGGCGAGCCGGCGAGCTCGGGAAAATCGTGCGGCTGCTGCACGTCGTCGTCGGTCAAACGATCGTTCAAGCGGCGCGCGTGCGCCACGACCCGCGCGCGCTGGTGCGCGATCATCTCGTCGAGCAGCCGCTCGATCTCGGCTTCGATGGTCAGCACACGTGACATTCGTGCTCGTAGCTCTCGGATTCGATCTGCAGCGTCGTGTGCGAGATCTTGTAGCGCTCGGCGAGCACGCGCTTGATCTCGTTGATCAGAAGATCGCGCTCGGCGTGATCGGTCTGCCGCACGACGATGTGCGCCGACAAGGCGAGGAGGCCACTGGTGATGGTCCAGATGTGCAGATCGTGAACGGCGACGACGGCGGCCATCTTGTCGATGGCGTGCGTGACGCCGGCGAGATCGACGTCGCGCGGCACCGCCTCGAGCAGAACGTCGACAGCGTCGCGCACCAGGGCATACGACGAGTACGCGATGAACAGGCCGATGGCGATCGACAGCGCCGGATCGAGCCAGTACATCCCATGCGCGAAGAACATGATGGCGCCGCCGGCGAGCACCGCCACCGACGAGAGCGTGTCGCCGAGGACGTGCAGGTACGCGCCGCGCACGTTGAGGCTGTGCGCCCCGTGCAGGAGCCACACGCCGCCGATGTTGGCGACGAGGCCGACGGCCGCGATCGGCATCATGAGGCGCGTGTCGACGACGACCGGCGCGTGCAAGCGCCGCCAGCCTTCCCACACGATGAAGACGGCGAGCACCACCAGCGCCAGGCCGTTGCCGAGCGCGGCCAGGATCTCCACGCGATGCCAGCCGTAGGTGCGGCGCGCGTCGGCCGGGCGCGCGGCGATGACCAGCGCGGCCAGCGACAGCGCCTGCGCCACGACGTCCGAGAACATGTGGCCGGCGTCCGAGAGCAGGGCGAGCGAGTGGGCGAGCCAGCCGCCCACGGCTTCGGCGACGAGGATGACGGTGGTGACGACCAGCGCAGCGGCGAGGCGCCGGCGATCGGCGAGACGGCCGTGCACGTGGTCGTGCGCGTGATCGTGCCCGTGGTCGTCGGAATGAGGATGATGATGATTCGCGCCCACTACCCCTGAAGGGTAATGCGGCGAACGCACCTTATCAACGGTAGGTCAGCGTCCGGCGAGATAGCGTCGCGACGGATGGACGCGCATGTCGGGCGCGAGCGCGGTGCGCCCGACCAGCATGGGAAAACGCATGTCGCCGCGATCGGTCAGGGTCACGCGCACGCGCCAGCCGCGATCGCCCATGCGCAGGAGCGTCTCGATCACCGGCCGCCGCTCGGTGTGGCCGCCCGAATCCGTGACGTGCGCGTATTCGACGACGACCACACGCAGCGCGCGCTCGCGGCCGCGCTCGTCGGGCAGCGTGATGTCGAGGAGCACGTTGCCGCTGTCGTCGAAGCCGATCTCGCGCAACGAGGTGACGTGCAGGGCGCAGCTGCGCGCGCCGGTGTCGATCTTGGCGCGCAAGGTGACGCCGAGCTCGGGCAGCGCCACGCGCTCGCACCAGCCGATGTCGAAGACGTCGCCGCTGCGCCGGGGCGCGCGCATCTTGGGCAGCGCGCGCGTCAGCTTGCCGATGGTGATGCCGCCGGCGCCGGGCGACTGCGCCGCCGGCAGCGACAAGATCACGCCCGACACCGGCGCGCGCACGGTGCGCCGCTCGCGCGCGCCCGGCGGCCCTTCGTAGGCGATCGGCTGCCCGCGGTCGACGATGTCGCCGGGATGCGCGACCGCCTCGAGCACGCCGCCCGAGGTCTCGACGGTGATCACGTGCTTGATGATGACGCGGACCTCGGCGCGCTGCTCCGGATCGTCGGTGATGCCGAGCGTGCCGAGAAGCGATCCGAGCGCCGCCGCCGCGCGATCGATGACCGCGCGCGACAGCCGCTCGCTCTCGCCGTCGATCCACCAGACCGCCGGCGCGCCGACGACGTTGGCGGCGAGCGGCAGCGTCATCGGCAGCGCGAAGCGAGCGCCGAGCGCGCGCGCTATTTTGCGCGCGGCCGGATCGTGTACGTCGAGCTCGGCGTGTGGCGCGGCGACGAGCGGCGTCGG
>DASXOU010001103.1:0-3066 GCA_036494045.1 Polyangia bacterium
ACGGCAAGGTCGTCGTCACGGTGCAGTACCCCGACTACTACCCGTTCATGAAGTTCGCGCGCTCGGAAGCGGCGCGCAAAGAGATGTTCCGCGCGTTCTCCAATCGCGCGCATCCGCAGAACCTCGAGGTGCTGTCGGCGCTCCTGCAAAAGCGTCACGAGCTGGCGCAGCTGCTCGGCTACGCGAGCTGGGCGGCGTACTCGATGGAGAACAAGATGATCAAGACGCCGGAAGCGGCGCACGCGTTCGTCGATCAGATCGCGCGCGTCTCGGCGCGGCGCGCCGACGACGATTACAAGCTTCTGTTGGCGCGGCTGCAGAAGGACGAGCCGCACGCGACCTCGGTGCCGGCGTGGGACGTGTCGTATCTCAAGGAGCGCGTGCGCGCCGAGCAGCTCGACTTCGACGCGCAATCGGTGCGTCCGTACTTCGAATTCACGCGCGTCGAGGCGGGGCTTCTGTCAATCACCTCGCAGCTCTTCGGCGTGCAGTATCGCAAGGTCGAGGACGCGCGCGTCTGGCATCCCGACGTCGACGTCTACGACGTCTTCGATGGGGGCAAGCGGCTCGGCCGCATCTACCTCGATCTGCATCCGCGCGCCGGCAAGTTCTCGCACGCGGCGCAGTTCACGCTCGTCACCGGCAAGGAGGGCGCGCGGCTGCCCGAAGGCGTGCTGCTGTGCAACTTCCCGAAGGGCGCGGCCGGACAGCCGGCGCTCATGGAAGAGGGCGACGTCACCACCTTCTTCCACGAGTTTGGCCACCTCGTGCATCACGTGCTCGCCGGCCACACGCGCTGGACCTCGACGGCGTCGTTGCGCGAGTACGACTTCGTCGAGGCGCCGTCGCAGCTGCTCGAGGAGTGGGTGCAGGATGCGCCGACGTTGCAGATGTTCGCCAAGCACTATCAGACGGGCGCGCCGATTCCGACGGAGCTGGTGGCGCGGATGAAGCGCGCCGACGAGTTCGCGCGCGGCCTCGACGTGCGGCGGCAGATGAATTACGCGGCGGTCAGCCTCGCCTATTACGATCACGATCCGGCGGGGCTCGACACGACCAAGATGTTCGGCGAGATGGAGACCAAGTACACGCCGTTCGCGCACGTCGAGGGCACGTATCCGCAGGAGGCGTTCGGCCACCTGGTCGGCTACTCGTCGAACTACTACACCTATATGTGGTCGCTCGTGATCGCCAAGGATCTGTTCACGCCCTTTGCGGCGCACGGCCTCATGAACCACGAGGTGGCGATGAAGTATCGCCACGCGGTGCTGGAACAGGGCGGGCGCAAGCCGGCGGCGGAGATGGTGCGGGATTTCCTCGGCCGACCGTTCACGTTCGACGCCTATCAGAAGTGGCTGGACGAGGGCGCTCGGCGGTAGGTGCGGGCGCGCGGGTCCTGTCACCGCGGAACCTTCCCGCCCTCCAGTGCTCGGCGCACGGCTTGCCGGCCTCACCGTTCGTGACGCCTATGAAGCTCGCGGATCTGTGCCGCCTTGCGCGCCTGCGCGCTTCGGTCGGGCCCCTTCCGCGGCGCCACCCGCGCTGATCACCTATCGCGGCCTGCGCAGCCGCAGCGTCAGAAAGTACGCGATGGTCGTAGGTCTGCGGATGCGCCGCCAGCGTCGCCGCGTCGACGGTCGGCTCGGCGAAGCGCTCGAGCGCGAAGCCGGCGTCGAGAAACAGGTTGAGCCACGTCGATAGCGTGTGCGTGAAGCGCGGGATGCGAAACGGCCGCTGCGTCTCGCCCGCGCGCCGCGCTGCGCTGAAGCTCCACTCCTCGATCTCCCCATCGAGCTCGCGAAAATAGTCGCCGCAAACGACGGCGCGGCGCCGCCCGTTTTCGTCGCGCAGCCACTCCCACATCGGCGTCTGGAAGCACGGGTGCGTGATCGATAGCTGGAAGAAGCCGCCGGGCCGGAGCACGCGATGGACCTCGCCGATGACGCGCGTGTGGTCGGGCATGTCCATGAGGCTCATGAACGCGGTCACGAAGTCGAACGCGCCGTCGGCGAACGGCAGTGACAGCCCCGAGCCGCGCACGACGCGGATGCCGCGCGGCTCGCGACGCTCCTCGTCGGCGGTCGCTTTCAGCATCGCGGTGGCGACGTCGAGCGCCGCCATGCGCGCGCCGCGTGCCGCCACCTGCCGCGTGTTGTGCCCTTCGCCGCAGCCGAGATCGAGCCCGGCTAGCCCGCGCACGTCGGGCAGCATGGCGAAGAACGCCGGCGAGTTGACGAGGTCGCGCGATTCGTCGAACCCCTTGCGAACGAGGCGCACCCAATCGGGCGCGTTCTCTTCCCAGTATCGTGCGTTCTCGCGCTCGTCCATCTATAGCTCCAACAGCGTGGGCCCATGAGACGCCACGACGTCGGCAAAAGTTCCTCCGGCACCGCGCGCCATATACGCATACGAGTAGGCGAACACGGCGCCGCACAGCCGCCGCTCGTCGGCGGTGAAGGCGCGGCCGCGCGCCGCTTCGTAGTCGACGACGAAGGCGCGGGCGTCGTCGAGCGGCGTCACCGGTACCGGCGTGCGCGACCAATCGACGCAGAACGCGAACGCCGTGAAGCCGATGAGCGCCGGCTCGCGCTCTTTGCACAGGCTCACCCAGTCGTGCGCGGCGACCACGCGATCGCCGTCGAACAGCACCTGCTGCACGCGCCAATCGCCGTGCCCGATCACGATCTCGCCGGCCGGCTGCATGCGCGCCCGCGCCGCGCGCGCCAGCTCGTCGGTCGCCTCGTCGTCGTGCGGACACACCAAGTAGTGCCCCAGCAGCGACGAGCCGGCGACCAGCGGGCGGCACGCCTCGACGATCGCGTGCAGCGAGCGCGCCAGCCCCGCGCGCACCGCCGGATCGCGCCCGTCGCGGGTCACGCCGCTCGTCACGTACGCCTCGACCGTGGCGACCGTGCGCCCGATCGGCGCCGGCCCGCCGCACACTGTCGTCGCGTAGATCCCACGCGACGCCAGGTGCATCTGCACGCGCACGCTCTCGTAGAGGCCCGCCAGATCCTGCTTGGGATGGTGCGCCTTGACCACGACGCGCCTGCCGTCGGCGAGCTC
>DASXOU010001104.1:0-6712 GCA_036494045.1 Polyangia bacterium
GAGGGCGTGCGCATCCCCGAGGACGTGCACAAGGTGCACCTCTCCGTCGCCGATCGCCAGGGCTCCCTCGACGACACGGTCTACGACGCCGACGTCGAGCTGTGCGATCCGATGCTCTCGACCGGCTGCTACAACATCCCCGTCACCGCCGCTTTGTTCCCGGGAAAGTCGCGCAGCAGTGACTCCGTGCGCGTGCAGGTCGACGCCATCGGCGCCGGCGGCACCGTCATCGCCGACGCGGCGCTGTTCACCTTCGCCAACGAGCAGAGCCTGCGTCTCGACTTCGTGCTCTACGCCAACTGCCTCGGCAACGTCGAGTGCGCCAAGCGCGATCAGGCGTGCGGCCCGCTCGACACCTGCATCGACTTGAAGCCGGGGCAGACCAACGGCCCGCTCGACCTCGCGCTGCCGCACGTCGAGGACATGTCGCTGCCGAGCATCATGTCACTGCCGAGCATCGTCATGTCCGGCATCGGCGGCATCTGACACGTACCGCTGGCGGTCACGCACACGTCGGGCGCGATGCACGACGGCACCATCGAGCAGCAGAGCTCGCCGACCTGCGCGCCGCACTGCACGCAGACGTTGCCGTTGCAGGTCAGGTTCGTCTGATTGCACGTGCCGGGGCTGGTCGATCCGCCCGCGCCCCCAAAACAGCAGGTCTCGCCGTTTTCGCCGCAATGCTGGCACTGGCCGGCGATGCACTGCTCGCCCATGTCGCACACCACGCCCGCGCAGCCGGCGAGATCGATCGTCGTCGTCAGGTCGGCGGGCACCGTCGTCAGATCGGCGCCCGCGAGATCGACGAGTGTCAGATCCTGCGGCACCGACAGGTCCTGCACGATCGGCAGCGCGATGTCGAGCGGCCCGCTGGTCGGCCCCGGCGTCAGGTCGACGCAGGTGTCGTTCGGACCGCACGCCTTGTCGATCTCCGAGCAGGCGACGTTGCCGAGGCAGTTGGCGTAGAGCACGAAGTCGAGGCGCAGGCTCTGCCGATCGGCGAACGTGAACAGCGCGGCGTCGGAGATGACGGTGCCACCCGGGCCGATGGCGTCGACCTGCACGCGCACCGAGTCGCTGCCGTGCGTTTTTCCCGGATAGAGCACGGCGGTGACGGGGATGTCGTAGCACTCTTCGGTCAGCATCGGGTTGCACAGGGCGACGTCCGCATCGTAGATGCTGTCGTCGAGCGATCCTTGCCGATCGGCGACCGCGAGATGGAGCTTCTGCACGTCGTCGGGGATGCGCACGCCCTCGGTGGTGATGACGAGGATCATCTCGGTCTGATGCTTGGTGCAGCCGCCGGCGGCGAGCGTGGCGGCGGCGAAGACGAAGGCGGCGAGCGCGCGCGTGGGCATCAGCGTGTCCCCGGATGTGGACCGAGCTCGGTCATCGTGAAGGGCGCGGTCTTCTCCTGCGTCAACGCCAGCACCAACGCGAGCGTGCCGCCGACGAGCACCACGCCGCCGATGGTGAGCGAGATGGCCAGCACCTTGCGCCGGTGCTTGCGCTCGGCCTCGGTCATGCCTTCGTGGACGATCACGACCGGCGGCACCAGGTTCGGTGGCGGCTCGTTCTTCTTGCGCTCGGCCTCGGCCTCGGCCTTCTCGGCGTCGATCATGCGCTGCTCTTCTTCGAGCGTGGCGATGCGCTGCTCGATCTTGGGGCGATCGGGATCGTTCGGCTGCAGGCGCAAGAAGCTCTGCAGCGACTCGGCGGCCTCGTGCGGGCGCTTCAGGCCCTGCAGCGCCGAGGCGATGTTGTAGAGCAGCGCCGGCTCGTGCGAGAGCTGGAACGACTCCTTGAACTTGTCGTAGGCGAGCTGATAGTCGCCGGTCTCGTAGGCCGCGCGCCCGACCGTGAACGCGTTGCGCGCGGCATCTTCCTGACGCGCGTCGGCACCCGCGAAGCTGCACCAAAGGAGGAGGGGAAGGGCCGCCCAAAGACGCATGGCCATCCGATCATACTACGCAGCCGGCGCAAAAATCTATTCGGCGCGGCGGAAGTCCCTGATGCTGACGATGCCTTCGGCGAGCGCGACCGGTCGGCCCGAGTCGTCGGTGGCGAGGTGGACGACGGTGGCGTCGGGGAAGCCGGCGCGGTAGCCGTTGGCGTGGGTGGGCTCGTTGTCGAAGACGGCGACGACGCCGCCGAGCTGTTTCAGCCGCGCGAACGCTTCGAGCTTCCAGTCGTCGTCGGAGAGCTCGAACACGGGCTTCATGAGCAGCTGCACGCCGGGACTCTGTTCCGTGGGTACGGGGAAGCCGAGGCGCGCGAAGCTCTCGACGGTGCCGGCGCGCATCGGCTCGTGACGCCCGGTGCAGTAGGCGACGCGCGCGCCGGCGGCGACGGTGGCGGCGAGATAGTCGCGCGCGCCGGCGATGGCTTCGTCGACGCGGCAGTACTCGGACGTGAAGAAGCGATCGCGCCAGAACTGCTTGGCGCTCTCGGCCCAGCGGTCGATCTCGTCGGCGGACAGCCCGGCGTTGGCCATCGCGTGCGTGATGCTCCAGTCGACCCAGTGTTCGTTGCTGGTGGCGGCGAGCGCGGGGATGCCGTTGGCGACGCCGAACTCGCGCAGGATGCGCGCCTGGCGCGGCTTGTTGTCGAGCAGCGTCGAGTCGAGATCGAAGACGACGACGGCGCCGGGCACGGCGCGGACGCGTGCGAGCACGCGCTCGAGCACCGTCGGGTCGTAGGCGAGCGGATTGCGGGCCGAAGCGATCATTAATCCTCAACCTACCATAACAATAGGTGGCGTCCGCTTGACACCGAGGGGCTCGCAGACTACGCCATCGGCACGATGCGCCTCTGGCTCGCCATCAAATGTTTCTTCCTGATCTTGTTCGCGCGACGCCTGCCCGCCGACGCGGCGATGCTGCTGCCCGCCGAGTCGTTGAAGGGGCGGCGGGCGCTGCCGCCGCAAGAGGCGGAAGTGGTGTCGGAGTCGCCGCCCAGCATCGGCGGCGTGCCCGAGCTCGACTCGACGCAGCCGATGACCTCGCCGCTGCCGCGGCCGAGCGACGGCAACGGCGCGGCGGTGCAGCTCCTGGCGATCTTGCAGCGTGAGGGGCGCCTGCTCGATTTCCTGCAGGAGGATGTGGACACGTACTCGGACGCGCAGATCGGCGCGGCGGTGCGCGACATCCATCGCGGGTGCAAGAAGGCGCTCGCCGAGCACATGCCGCTCGAGCCGGTGCTGCGCGAGAAGGAGAACGCGCAAGTGCGCGTCGACGCGGGATTCGATCCATCGCGCATTCGGCTCACCGGCAACGTGGTCGGCGATCCGCCGTTCACGGGCGCGCTCAGGCATCACGGGTGGCGAATCGCCAAGGTGCAGCTGCCGTCGCCGGCGCGCGGGACCGATCCGTCGGTGGTGGCGCCCGCGGAAGTGGAATTGCCATGAGCGTGCAATCGTGACCGCGCGCTTCGTCGTCGGGATCGATCTCGGCACCACCAACTCGGCGGTCGCGTTCGTCGACACGACTGCGCCGTCGCCCGCGATCGAGATGTTCGCCATCGCGCAGCTGGTCGCGCCCGGCGTGGTCGAGCCGCGGCCGACGCAGCCGTCGTTCTTGTATCTGCCCGCCGAGGCCGAGCTGAAGCCCGAGCAGCTGGCGCTGCCGTGGGGCCCGAAAAGACCGGGCGGCGGAATTGTCGGCGAGCTGGCGCGCAATCACGGCTGGCAGGTGCCGGCGCGGCTGGTCTCGTCGGCGAAGTCGTGGCTGTCGCACGCCGGCGTCGATCGGCTGAGCGCGATCCTGCCCTGGCAGGCGCCGTCGGAGGTGGCCAAGGTTTCGCCGGTCGAGGCCTCGGCGCGCTACCTCGCGCACATCGCAGCAGCGTGGGATCACGCGCATCCCGACGCGCCGCTCGCCGCGCAGGACGTGCTGCTCACGGTGCCGGCGTCGTTCGACACGGTCGCGCGCGAATTGACGGTGCGCGCGGCCACGGACGCAGGCCTGCCTCAGGTGACTCTCCTCGAGGAGCCGCAAGCGGCGTTCTACTCGTGGCTCGGCGCCGCCGGCGACAAGTGGCGCGACGAGCTCGCCGTCGGCGACGTGGTGCTCGTGTGCGACGTCGGCGGCGGCACCACCGATTTTTCGCTCATCGCCGTCGGCGAGTCGGAAGGCAACCTCGCGCTCGAGCGCGTCGCCGTCGGCGATCACATCCTCCTCGGCGGCGACAACATGGATCTGGCGCTCGCGCATACGGTGCGCGCGCGGCTCGAGGGCGAAGGGCACACGCTCGACAACTGGCAGTTCACGTCGCTGGCGCACTCGTGCCGCGCCGCCAAGGAGACGCTGCTCTCGGTCGGCGATCGCGACACCGCGCCGGTGGTCGTGCTCGGCCGCGGCAGCAAAGTCATCGGCGGCTCGGTGCGCACCGAATTGCAGCGCGGCGACGTCGAGCGCGTGCTCGTCGACGGCTTTTTTCCCGAGAGCGCGCTCGGCGACAAGCCGCGTAAAGCGCGCACCGTCGGCCTGCGCGAGCTCGGCCTGCCGTTCGCCGCCGACGCCGCCATCACGCGCCACTTGTCCGCATTTGTCGGCGCCCATCGCAAAGCGACGGCGGTCTTGTTCAACGGCGGCGTCATGAAGGGGCGCGCGCTGCGCCAGCGGATCATCCAGACGCTCGACTCGTGGGCCGACTCGCCCGAGGACGACTTGAAGGTGCTCGCCGGCACCGACCTCGATCTCGCCGTCGCCCACGGCGCCGCCTACTACGGCATGGTCCGCCGCGGCAAGGGCGTGCGCATCCGCGGCGGCACCGCGCGCGCGTACTACATCGGCATCGAGTCGGCGATGCCGGCGGTGCCCGGCGTCGAGCCGCCGATGCGCGCGCTCTGCGTGGCGCCGTTCGGCATGGAAGAGGGCAGCGAGGCGGAGGTGCCGGGGCAGGAGCTCGGGCTCGTCGTCGGCGAGCCGGCCGAGTTCCGCTTCCTGGCGTCGTCGACGCGGCCCGAAGATCACGTCGGCACCATGGTCGACGACGCGCGCCGCGCCGATCTGAAGGAGCTGACGCCGGTGGCGACGGCGCTCGAGGCCGACGCCGCGCACACGCCGGGCGCGCTGGTGCCCGTGACGCTGAAGTCGCGCGTCACCGAGGTCGGCACGCTCGAGCTGTGGTGCGTCGAGCGCGAGGGCGGACGGCGCTGGAAGCTCGAGTACAACGTGCGCGAGGCCGTCGGCGACAAGGGATGAGCGCGCGGCGATGATCGTCGGGATCGATCTCGGCACCACGAACTCCGCGCTGGCGCACGCCGATCCCGACAAGTCCGCGCGCATCGTCTCCGACGAGATCGTGCAGCTCGTCGGCGCCGGCGAGCCGCTGCCGCGGCCGACGCTGCCGTCGTTCCTGTATCTCGCCGGCGAGCACGAGCTTCCACCCGAGGCGCTGGCGCTGCCGTGGGGCGGACCTACCGATCGGATCGTGGGCGAATTCGCGCGCACGCAAGGGACGAGCGTGCCGGGGCGGCTGGTCGCGTCGGCCAAGTCGTGGCTCTGCCATCCGCGCGTCGACCGGCTGGCGCCGATCCTGCCGTGGGGCGAGAGCGCAAGCAGCGACGGCGGCACGCGGCGGATCTCGCCGGTCGAAGCGTCGGCGTCGTACCTGCGCCATCTCGGCGGCGTCTGGCGACAGGCGACCGGGCGCGCGCTCGCCGACGAGGACGTGGTCCTGTGCGTGCCGGCGTCGTTCGACGAGGTGGCGCGCGAGCTGACGGTGCGCGCGGCCACCGAAGCCGGGCTCGGCAAGGTCACGCTCCTCGAGGAGCCGCAAGCGGCGTTCTACGCCTGGCTCGCCGATCATGCAGCCGATGCTCCGCTCGCCGTCGGCGACACCGTGCTCGTCTGCGACATCGGCGGCGGCACCACCGACTTCTCGCTGATCACCTTGCGCGACGCGGGCGCCTACGAGCGCACGGCCGTCGGCGATCACCTGCTCCTCGGCGGCGACAACATGGATCTCGCGCTCGCCCGGCGCGTCGAGTCGCGGCTGTCGCGCGGCGGCAAGCTCGAGCCGCACGCGTTCCAGCAGCTCACGCAAGCGTGCCGCGTCGGAAAAGAGCGCCTGTTACGATTGAATGATGGCGACGAGGCGCGCGCGTCGTGGACCATCACCGTCGCCGGCCGCGGCTCGCGGCTCATCGGCGGCGCGCTGCACGACGAGATCGCGCGCGCCGAAGCCGAGGAGCTCGTGCTCGACGGCTTCTTCCCGCGCGTGGCGCCCGACAGCGCCCCCGATCGGCGCCGGCTCGGCATCCAGGAGTTCGGCCTGCCCTATGCCGCCGATCCGGCGATCACGCGCCACCTGGCGGCGTTTCTGCGGCTGCACGGCGCGCGGCCGTCGGCGATCTTGTGGAACGGCGGCGTGCTCAAGTCGGCGGCGATTCGCGCGCGCATCCTCGAGGTGCTGACGTCGTGGCTCGGCACGACGCCGCGCGTGCTCGAGAACGCGGCGCCCGATCTCGCCGTCGCCCGCGGCGCTGCCTATTACGGCCTCGCGCGTCGCGGCGCCGGCGTCCGCATTAAGGGCGGCGCCGCCCGCGCGTTCTACCTCGGCGTCGACACCGCGCAAGTGACGCCGGGCCAGGTGACCGTGATGTGCCTGACTCCGCGCGGCTTCGAGGAAGGCGCCGAGGTCACGCTGAGCGAGCACGCCCTCGAGCTTCTGACCAATCGGCCGGTGCGCTTCCGCCTGTTCACGTCGT
>DASXOU010001105.1:0-2202 GCA_036494045.1 Polyangia bacterium
CGACACCATGAAGGGCGCGTATCCCTACATCGAAGACCGGCGCAAGGAGATCTTCAGCGTCATTGCCGCCGAGGAGCGCCAGTTCCGGCGCACCCTCGACGCCGGTGTCGTGCAGTTCGAGGAAGCGCTCATCCCGCTGACGTCGTCCGAGCGGGTGGTCGGGCGTCGCGCCGAGGATTTGGGCTCCGACTCACCCGTATTGTCGGGCGACGTCGCCTTCCGCCTACATGACACCTACGGATTCCCGATCGACCTGACGGTCGAGCTCGCTGCCGAATATGGCGTTCGCGTCGATCGCGCCGGCTTCGAGAGCGAGCTGGCCGAGCAGCGCCAGCGCTCGCGCGGCGGCAAGAAGGCCGATCTCGCGGCACATGCCGAGACGCAGGCGCTATACGGTCAAATCGCGTCCGGCGGCCCGCCGACGGACTTCCTCGGATACGGTGCCACGGAAGCGCCCGCAATCGTGCGCGCGATCCTGCGCGACGGAGTCGAGTACAAGGAGCTCGAGGCACTGCCCGAGATCGAGCTGCGCGCGCCGGCAGATGCCGCTGCCGAGCTCGTTCTGGACCGCACGCCCTTCTATGCCGAGGGCGGCGGCCAGGTCGGCGATCACGGAATGATCGTGGATGCGGCCACGCGCGAGCCGTTGTTCACCGTCGAGGACACGCAGCGGCCGGTGCCCGGCCTGATCATCCACCGCGGCCGGCTGCACGGCCGGATCGAGGTTGGCCAGAAGGTTGAGGCACAGGTCGATCTGGAGCGCCGCGAGCGGACGATGCGCAACCACACCGGCACGCACCTGCTGCACCGCGCGCTGCGCAACACGATCGGCGAGCAGGCGCGCCAGGCGGGCTCGCTGGTGACGCCCGATTACCTGCGCTTCGACTATCACGGCGACCGGCCACTGACTGACGCCGAGAAGCACACGATCGAGGTTCAGGTGCGGCGCGTGGTGCGCGACAACCGGACAGTCACGCCGCGCTACATGAGCATGGCCGAGGCGATCCAGGAAGGCGCCGACGCCTTCTTCGACGAGAAGTACGGCGAGCAGGTGCGCGTCGTGTTCGTCGACGGTTTCAGTCGCGAGCTGTGCGGCGGCACGCACTGCGCCGCGACTGGCCAGATCGGCGGCTTCGTGATCACGGGCGAGCGTTCGGTGGGCAGCGGCATGCGCCGCATCGAGGCGCTCACCGGCGACGCCGCTGACGCCTGGTTCGACGATCGCCTGGCGCTGCTTGACCGCGCGGCGCAGGATGCGGGCGCGCGCGGTGCCGAGGCACTACCCGACCGTGTCAGGGAGCTCCAGGAGCGCAACCGCGATCTCGAGCGGCGCCTGCGCTCCGGCGGGTCTAGCCGCCAACCGGCGGATCTGGCGCACAGCGCGCTGCCCGTGGACGGCACGAAGTTCATCTCGTATTCGTCTGAATTCGACTCGATGAAGGATCTGCAGTCATTTGCGCGGGCGCTGCGCGCCGAGCTCGGCAACGGGGTAATTGCCCTCGGCCTGGAGTCGGACGAGCCGCAGCTCTTCGTCACGGTCAGCGATGACCTGGTGACGCGCGGCGTATCAGCAGGCTCGCTGGTCAGCCGTGGCGCGCCGCTGATTGACGGCCGTGGCGGTGGGCGGCCAGAGATGGCCCAGGCGCGCGGCACACGCCGCGACCGGCTGCCGAGCGCGCTGACCGCGATCCGGGAACAGCTCGAGCAGACGTTGCGCGACGGCGCCGCCCTGGCCAACGGCGACGGCGGCGCGGCCGCGGGAAACGAAACCGCCTAGCGTGGCCTTTTGGCGCCGCTTCCTTGCGCGTTCGGATGCGGAGCGCCTGACCAGGTGCACCGCACTCGATATCGGCACGGAATTCGCCAAGGCGCTCGTCTTCGATATCGGTGACGACGGGACGGCGACGGTGCGCGGCGTCGGCCGCAAGCGACAGGGCCTTGCGCACATGCAGTCGGGCACCGTCGCCGACATAGGTGCGGTCGTCGAGAACTGTCGTGCAGCGCTCAGGGAAGCCGAGGAGATGGCCGGCTTTCACCCGGCCCAGGTGATCATCGGCATTGCCGGCGAGCTGGTAAAAGGCACCACCAGCACGGTGCGCTTTACCCGCAAGAACCCCGAAAAAGAACTAAGCATTGATGAAATGGGGCGGATTATTGATATGGTCCAGGAGCGTGCCGAGGCCAAAGCCCGCGAACAACTGG
>DASXOU010001106.1:0-8033 GCA_036494045.1 Polyangia bacterium
CGCGTCAGGATCGAAGGATTCATGAACGCGTTGTGCACCGCCCATTTCGCGCACGAGCCCGATGCTTCGGGGAAGCGTAGGCCCGTCGCCGAGTAGCGCTTGGAGATATTCCCCGCCACGTCGCAGCGGACGAAGTGCAGCGGAATGCCCGGCCGCTTGGGATCGCCGAGGTTGCACACGCGATGCGCGACCGCTTCGTAGGACATCTCGAACTGGCTCGCCAAAAGCTCGATGTCGTAACGCGTACGCTCGACCTCGCCGATGAAGTCTTCGTACGGCAAGAGCAGCGCGCCCGCGAAATAGTTCGCGAGGTGGATCTTCATGAGGCGCTGCGTCTCGCCGTGCTTCGGTCCGAACGCGCGCGCCAGCCGCTCGTCGAGTGCCGAGTCGTCGAGCACGCGCAGCCCGATCGTCGCCGCCAGCTGAAACTTGGTCGGCTGCTCCATCAGCGCCGTCGACATCACCAGGTGGCGCTTCTTCGGATCGTAGCGGCGCACCACCGAGCCCTTGCCCGGCGGCACGAAGTCGACGCGCACCTTGCGCACCTTCAAGATCTTGACGAGCTCGTCGGAGAGGATGCGCCGCCCGAGCTTGTGATCGAAGCGGATGCGCCGCGCTTCGTCCTCGAGCTCGGCGAAGTAGTTGCGCTGGCTCTGCAGAAAATCGGTGATCTCGTCCATCGGCGAATATGACAGCCGCGCGCGCTCGAACGTGCCGCCACCACCGCCGCCGTCCTGCTCTTCGGCCAACCGCGTCGCCACCTGCTCGAGCTGGGTGCGCGTGTTCTTGTAGAGGTTGAAGAGCGCGACCAGCATCGCGGTGCGCTTGGGCTCGCCCGAGAAATCGAGGATGTCTTCGCTGGTGATGCCGAGCGATCGCAGGAGCGGCTCGTCGAGCAGCTTGGCGAGCGCATCGGGTGCGCGCCGCTCGCCGAGCGACGCCATGAACGCCTCCATCTCGATCCCGAAGAACGAGAGCGCCTTCCACAAGAGCGGCAGCTGCACCGTTCGCTTGCCCTTCTCGAGAAGATTGAGATACGCGCCCGAGACGCCGAGCGTGCGCGCGACGTCGGCCTGCTGCAGCCCGCGCTCGAGGCGCAGCTCGCGCATTCTCCGACCGATGTTGGCGTTGTCGCGCAGGCTCGACATGCGTAGAACCTCCAAAACAGATTTACAGGTTTCTTAACACCTGTAAATCATCAATCGTTTCAACGCAGCGCATAAACCCTAGCAAATCAGGTGTTTTGAACGTTGACAGCTTAACGGCTGCTGCCTAAGAATGCAAGGAGGCTGTTAATCAGAAAACGGGGTGCGAAGGGCTGCCATGCTGAAAGAAGAGCACCTGCAGATTCGCGATTCGGTCCGCGAGTTCGTCGAGCGCGAGGTGGCGCCGGTCGCCGACGAGCTCGACAACGCGGAAAAAGAGATCCCGATGCCGATCATCGGCAAGATGGCCGAGCTCGGTTACTTCGGTCTCATCTTCCCCGCCGAGTATGGCGGCATGGGCCTCGACTCGTTGTCGATGGCGATCGTGACCGAGGAATTGTCGCGCGGCTGGCTGTCGGTCGGCTCGGTGATGACGCGCATGATCATCACGGGCACGCTCATCATGGCCAACGGCACGCCCGAGCAGAAGAAGAAGTTCCTGCCCAAGATCGCGTCGGGCGAGATGCTCACCGCGGCGGCGTTCACCGAGCCCGACGTCGGCAGCGACACCGCGTCGATGAAGCTGCGCGCGACCAAAGAGGGCGGCGAGTACAAGCTCTACGGCGAGAAGACCTGGTGCACGTTCGCCAATCGCGCCCACGTGCTCACGGTGCTGGCGCGCACGAATCCCGAGGTGCAGCCGCCGCATAAGGGCCTCTCGATCCTGCTCGTCGAGAAAGAGCCGGGCGACGGCTTTCATCCGCCCGAGCTCGCCGGCGGGCCGATTCCGACGATCGGCTACAAGGGAATGAAGTCGTACTCGCTCGGCTTCGACGGCTACGCGGTGCCGCAGGGGAATCTCCTCGGCGGCGAAGAGGGGCGCGGCTTTTATCAGCTGATGGCGACCTACGAGTACGCGCGCATTCAAACGGCGGCGCGCGCCGTCGGCACCGCGCAAGCGTCGTACGAGGCGGCGCTCAAGTATGCGCAGGAGCGCGTGCAGTTCGGCCATCCGATCGCCGATTTCCAGGTCATCCGTCACAAGCTCGCGCACGCCGCCGTCGAGATCGAAGCGGCGCGGCAGCTCACGTACTACGCGTGCGAGAAGAAGGACTCGGGCGCGCGCTCGGATCTGGAAGCGGGCATGGCCAAGGTGTTCGCGGCCGAGATGGCCGAGCGCGTGACGTCGGAGATGATGCAGATCTTCGGCGGCTACGGTTACTCGCGCGAATATCCGGCGCAACGCTTCTGGCGCGACGCGCGCGTCTTCCGCATCTTCGAAGGCACGAGCGAGATCCAGTACGAAGTGATCGCCAAGCGCTTGCTCGGAGGCAAGTGAACGAACGATGAGCGCGACGGAATATCGATACGGTCGGCTCCTCAGCGACTTCGAGGTCGGCGCGACCTATCAGCATCCGTGGGAGGTCACCGTCGACGGCGGGACGGTCGCGCTGTTCCAGGCGTCGTTTCTCGACGCCACGCCGATCTATTCGTCAGCAGTGGCGGCCAAAGCGTGCGGGTTGTCGGATCGGCCGCTGCATCCCCTGCTCTGCTTGAACCTCGGGCTGTCGTTCTCGGTGCACGACGTGAGCGAGCAGGCGATCGCGCACCTGGCGTATATCGACGTGCGTTTTCCCGAGGCTGGCTATGCCGGTGATACCGTGCGCGCGCGGTCGACGGTCCTCGGCGTGAAACCGGCCTCGTCGGGCGACAAGGGCGTCGTCCACGTGCGCACGATCCTCGAAAACGAGCGCGGCGCGGTCTTGTGCGCGTTCGAGCGCAAGGCGCTGATTCGCGCCGGCGCGCTCGGCGAACGGCCGAAGTCGGCGAGCGTCGCCGGCAAAGACACGCCGAAGGTCGACACGTTTCCGTCGGTGCCGAAGGCGCTGCGTGCCGGCGAGGCGTTCGGCTTCGGGCCCTATGCCGGCGATTTCGCCGTCGGGCAGGTCTTCACGCATGCGATCGGCAAGACCGTGGGCGAGTCGGAGCACATGCAGCTCACGGCGCTGGTGCGCAACTCGCATCCGCTGCACTTCGACGAGGTCTATTGCAAAGACAACTCGTTCGCCAAGACGCGCGTGGTCTACGGCGGGCTCGTGTTGTCGTGGGTGGCGACGCTCGCCTCCCGCGATCTCGCCGGCCGCGCGCTGTGGGAAGCCGGGCTCGACGCCGGCGCGCATCCCAACGGCGTCGTCGGCGGCGACACGCTCTACGCCGCGTCGAAGATGCTCGCCGTCGAGAACGTCGACGGCAACGTCGCGCGCGTGAGCTTCCGGCTCGTGGGCGTGAA
Source organism: Polyangia bacterium (assembly GCA_036494045.1). Taxonomy (GTDB): domain Bacteria; phylum Myxococcota_A; class Polyangia; order Palsa-1104; family Palsa-1104; genus JAQBQH01. The sequence goes on from DASXOU010001106.1 coordinate 3,436, forward strand.
GAATCGGACGTCGGCGTCGGCCTACGCCGAGCATGGCGACGCGCTCTTCGCGGACGAGCTTTCGAAGAAAGACGGACGCATCAAGGAGAAGGTCGTGGAAATCACCCGCACGCTCTTGGTTCGGAGGAAATAGGCATGTCGAACTACGATCAGTTGGTCATCGCTCGCGACTTCCGCATTCGCCGCACCGAGCTCACCTGCCCGGCGCATTCGCTGAAGATGATGACCAAGGCCGCCGGCTCCGAGGCCGACGAAGTGATCCTCGATCTCGAGGATTCATGCGCGGTCTCGCAGAAAATCGAGGCGCGCAAGACGCTGGTCGAGGCGCTCAACACGCTCGACTTCAAGGGCAAGATTCGGGCGTTCCGACCCAACAACATTCGTACCAAGTTCTTCTACAAGGACGTCATCGAGGTCGTCGAGGCCGCAGGCAAGAACATCGACGTCCTGGTGCTGCCGAAGACGTACGGGCCCGCCGACGTGCAGTTCGCCGATCGGCTGCTCACGCAGATCGAGCAGAACATGGGCTTCGAGCTCGGGCGCATCAAGCTCGAGGTGCTCATCGAATCGGCCGAGGCGTGCATCAAGGCCTACGAGATCGCCACCTCGACGCCGCGCATGGCCGGGCTCATCTTCGGCATCGCCGATTTCGCCGGCGACATCGGCGCCAAGGAGCTGACCAAAGAGCAGTTTCAGGTCTACCACTACCCGAAGATGCAGACGATCGTCGCGGCGCGCGCGGCCGGCATCGACTGCATCGACAACGTGACGCTGCAGTTCCGCGATCTCGACCAGTGCCGCAAGGACGCCGAGTACGCCTCGAAGATGGGCTTCGACGGCAAGTGGGCGATCCATCCCGATCAAGTGAAGATCATCAACGAGGTGTTCACGCCGTCGAAGGAAGAGCTGACGCGCGCGACCGATATCCTCGAGCTCTATAAGAAAGCGGACATGGATCAAGGGCTCGGCGCCATCGTCTACAAGGACGAGATGGTCGACGCCGCGACGCTGCGCGTGGAGTGGAAGAAGGTCGCGGTGGCGAAGAAGGCGGGCCTGCTCTGATGAAGGAGAACCGCACGCGTTCGGGAACGCCGATCCAGGCGTTATACGAGCCGGAGAAACCCGATTCGAAATTGGGGAAACCGGGCGAGTATCCGTTCACGCGCGGGATCTATCCGTCGATGTACCTCGGCAAGGTGTGGACGATGCGGCAGTATGCCGGCTTCGGGACGCCGAGCGAGACCAACCAGCGGTTCAAGTATCTCCTCGAGTCGGGGCAGACCGGGTTGTCGGTGGCGCTCGATCTGCCGACGCAGCTCGGCTTCGACTCGGACGCGCCCGAGGCGCTCGGCGAGGTCGGCAAGGTCGGCGTGGCGATCGACTCGCTCGCCGATATGGAAACCATATTCGAGGGGATCCCTTTGGATAAGGTTTCCACGTCCTTCACGATCAACGGCACCGCGACGATCCTCCTCGCCATGTATCAAGCGGTCGCGGCCAAACAGGGCGTGGCCAAAGAGCGCATCGCCGGCACGATTCAGAATGATCTATTGAAAGAGTTCGGCGCGCGCGGCGCGTGGATCTTTCCCATCGCGCCGTCGATGCGCCTGGTCGTCGACGCCATCCAGTACTGCACCGAGCAGCTTCCGCGCTTCAATCCGATCTCGATCGCCTCGCACTTCCGCGACGCGGGCGCCACGCCGGCCGAGGAAGCCGCGTATACGCTGTCGGACGGGGTCGCCTACGTCAAAGCGTGCGTCGACCGCGGCATGAAGATCGACGCGTTCGCGCCGCGGCTGTCGTTCTTCTTTTACACCTACGTCAACTTCTTCGAGGAGGTCGCCAAGTATCGCGCGGCGCGGCGTATCTGGGCGCGCCTCATGAAGGAGACCTTCGGCGCCGAGAGCGTCGAGGCGTGGCGCTTGCGCATCGCCTGCGTGTGCGGCGGCCATTCGCTGACCAAGGCCGAGCCGCTCAACAACATCGCGCGCACGACCATCGAGACGATGGCGGTCGCCTGCGCCGGGCTGCAGTCGGTGTTCACCGCCGCGTACGACGAGGCGTTCGCGATTCCGACGGAGCTGTCGGCGCGCACGGCGCTGCGCGTGCAGCAGATCGTCGCCTACGAGACCGACGTGGCCAAGACCATCGATCCGCTCGCCGGCAGCTATTTCGTCGAGGCGCTCACCGACGACATGGAAAAGGCGATCACCACGATCATGGACGACCTCGAAGCCAAGGGCGGCATGGTGCGCTGTCTCGAGGAAGGGATCGTGCAGCGGCGCATCGCCGAGCGTGCGTTCGAGTATCAGCGCGATCTCGACTCGGGCAAGGTGCCGGTGGTCGGCGTCAACGTCTTCAAGGCGCAAGAAGAGGAGCAGATCCAGATCCATCACGGCGACGAGGCCTCCGAGCGCGCCAAGGCCGAAGCGGTCAAAAAGCTGCGCGCAACGCGCGACAACGCGACGACGACGCGCGCGCTCGACACGCTCGAGACCGCGGCGCGCGGCACGAGCAACTTGATGCCGCAGATCTACGACGCGGTCATGGCCTACGCGACGGTCGGCGAGATCACCGATCGGCTGCGCAAGGTCTTCGGCGTGTACACGCCGTCGACGGTGTTTTGATGGCGGCGCCCGCGCGCAAGATTCGCGTGCTCGTCGGCAAGCCCGGCCTCGACGGCCACGATCGCGGGGCGAAAGTCGTCGCCAGCGCGCTGCGCGACGCGGGCATGGAGGTCATCTACACCGGCCTGCGCTCGACGCCGGAGATGATCGTCGCCACCGCGCTGCAGGAATCTTGCGACGTCATCGGCCTGTCGGTGCTCTCCGGCGCGCACGAGACCATCGCGCGGCGCACGCTCGATCTTCTCAAGGCACGAAATGCGCATGTTCCGATCCTCATGGGCGGCGTCATCCCGCCCGAGGATCGGCAGCGGCTCAAAGCGCTCGGCATCGACGCCATCTTCGGCCAGGAAGCGACGCTCGCGGAGATCGTTGACGGAGTCAAACAATTGGCGGCGCAACACGAGGAGGACCAATGACCGTTCGTACTCTAGGCATCGTGGGTACCGGCGCCATGGGACGCGGCATCGCCGAAGTGGCGGCGACGAGCGGCATGCAGACGATCCTGGTCAAGGCCACGCCCGGATCGCTCGACGGGCCGCGGCGCTACATCGCCGAGTCGCTCGGCCGCGCCGTCAAGAAGGGCAAGCTCACCGCCGAGGCGCTCGACGACACGCTGTCGCGCCTGACGCTGACCTCCGATCTCGACGCGCTCTGTGGCTGCGACGTGGTCGTGGAGTCGATCGTCGAGGATCTCGATCGCAAGCGCGCGATCTTCAGCGACGTCGAGTCGCGCGTGCCGACGTCGACGGTGCTGGCGTCGAACACTTCGTCGCTGCCGCTGGGCGCGCTGGTGACGAGCCTGCGCGCGCCGCAGCGCTTCGTCGGGATGCACTTCTTCTCGCCGGTGCCGGCGATGAAGCTGGTCGAGATCGCGGCGACGCCGCGCACCTACCCCGCCGCCGTCGAGCGCGCGCAGGAATTGGCGCGCGCGCTCGGAAAGACGCCGGTGATGGTCGCGGACACGTCGGGCTACATCGTCAATCGCCTGCTCGTGCCCTACTTGCTCGACGGGATCGCGGCGCTGGAGGCGCGCGTGGCGCCGGCCGACGCGATCGACACGGCGATGAAGCTCGGCTGCGGCCATCCGATGGGCCCGCTCGCGCTCGCCGACGCCATCGGGCTCGACATCGTCTACGCCATGGCCAAGACGATGCACCGTGAGCTGCGCGATGGGCGCTACTCGCCACCGGCGCTCCTGCGCCGCCTGGTGCTCAATAATCATCTTGGCAAGAAGACCAAGCTGGGCATTTATGATTACACGACCGATCCTCCGCAGGAGAACGCGGAGCTGTGGCCGGCCGAGACTCGCCTAGGAGCCTAGCTTGCGGATCACGCGTATCGATCACGTCGCCGTCTGCGTCGCCAGCATCGACGAGCAGCTACCGAAGTGGCTCGAGCTCCTCGGCTTGCAACCGGGCGCGCGCGAGTTCGTCGAGGTGCAGAAGACCGAAGCGGCGTTCATCCTCACGCCGGAGACGGCCGGCTGCACCGTCGAGCTGATCGCGCCCAAAGGCGGAAACCCGGGGCTCGAGAAGTTCCTCGAAGGGCACAAAGGGCGCTCGGGGCTGCATCACATCGCCTTCGCCGTCGACGATCTGGCGGGCGCGCTGCGCGAGCTCGACGCGCGCGGCGTGCCGCTCATCGACACAGTGCCGCGGCCCGGCGCGCGCGGGCACCTCGTCGGCTTCCTGCATCCGAAGGCCGCCGACGGCATTCTGATCGAGCTCGTGTCAGATCACGCGCACGCGCACACGCAGGGGAGGCACTAGTAATGAGTACGACGTTGCCGCTGCACACCGTTCCCAAGACGCTCGGCGAGACGCCGGAGACGATGCAAGCGATCGTCATTCGCAAAGAGCGCGAAGGCGATCCGATGCAGTCGATGAAGGTCGAAGAGGTGCCGGTGCCGGAGCTCGGGCCGAACGACGTGCTCGTGCTCGTCATGGCCGCGGGCGTGAACTTCAACGGCGT
>DASXOU010001107.1:0-12095 GCA_036494045.1 Polyangia bacterium
ACGTCGTTGTCGAAGTCCTGGCCGCCCCAGCCGCCGGTCTGCCACAGCTCCGACGGATGCATGAGCGCGTCGCCGACGACGATCAGCTTCCACGACGGATCGCGCTCGGCGAGCAATTTCGGAATTTCGATTCCGTTATTCAGCCACGTCGTCGGACAGAGGTGGCCGTAGAGGCAATTGTGGAAATAGAAGGTGTCGAGCCGCTTCCAGTGCGTGGCGCGGCGCGCCGCCGAGAACAGGCGCTCGGACACTTGCACGTGCGGATCCATTGAGCCGCCGACGTCGATCAGCAGCAGCACCTTGACGTCGGGACGGCGCTCGGGGCGCATCACGATCTCGAGCTCGCCGGCGTTCGACGCGGTCTTGTCGATGGTGGCTTCGACGTCGAGCTCGGTGAGCGTGCCCTCGCGCGTAAACGCTCGCAGCCGCCGCAGCGCGAGCTCGATCGATCGGACGTCGAGGTTGATGTCGCCGCGCAGCTCGCGGAAGCGATGCGCGCCGGCGCGGGCCATGGCGCTGCGCCCGCCAGCGGGCCCCTCACCGACGGTGATGCCGGTCGGATGCGTGCCGCCGCGCCCGTGCGGCGAGGTGCCGCCGGTGCCGACCCAGCGGTTGCCGCGATCGTGACGCTCGCGCTGCTCTTTGAGGCGCTCCTCGAGCCGGCGGCGCGCCTCCTTCAGATCGAGCGACTCGAGCAGCGCGCGCTCGTCGTCGGTGAGCCCCTTGCGCGGCGCGTTCTCGGCCAGCCAGTCGAGCAGCTCCTCGGAGATCTGCAGCGCCTCGGCCTCGATGCCGTGGAAGTAGCTGGCGAAGGCGGTGTCGAAGGCGTCGAGGTCCTGCTCGCGATGCACACACAGTGCGCGCGCGACCTCATAGAAACCGTCTAGCGTGGTCTCGTGTAGGTCGCCGGCGAGCGCCTCGGCGACGGCCAGCGCCTCTTGCGGCCCCACTTTGAGGCCGCGGTTGCGAAGCTCGTAGAAGAACTCGACGAACACGGCAGGGAGCTTACCTCGGGGCGGTCCGACACGGTATAATGGGAAACTCCGCGACGAGCGAAAAGGCCCCATGGAACACGACCCGACCACGAGCGAGCGCACCGAAGAGCCGGCCGAGATCGACGCCAACGGCATCCTGGCGCTCGACGGCATGCAGGCCAGTCAGGCGGAGCTGGCGCGCGCGCGCGTGACCGCGCAGTTCCTCGAGGCGCTCTTGCCTTCGCTCGTCGACGACGGCGACGCGGCGCAGGCGCTGCACGACGTGGCGGCGCTGCGATCGTATCCGCTCGACGACGCGGCCGGCGCGCTGGAGTCGATCCGCGCCGGGTTCGCACGGCGGCCGGCGCTGCACGTGGCGCGCGCCTATCGCAAGGCGGCGATCCGCGGCGGCTCGCTCGACGATCAGCTGGCCGCGCTCGAGGGCGAGATCAAGCTGGCGCCGACGCCGGCGTATCGCGCGGCGCTCGAGACCGAGCGCGGCGGCTTGTACGAGCGCGCCGTCGGCAACCTGCAGGCGGCGCGGCAGAGCTATGCGGCGGCGGTCGAGATCAACCCGAGCGACGTGACGGCGCTGCTGGCGCTGTTGCGTCTGGCGCTGCGCGACGGCGATCGGCCGGCGGCGGCGGCGCAGTGCAAGAAGATCGCGGACGCCGTCGGCGACCCGCGCGTGAAGGCGGAGTTCCTGGCCTGGGCCGGGCGGCTGTACGACGCGGCGGGATCGAGCGAAGCGGCGCTGGCGGCGGCGGTGCAGGGCGAGGTGCACGCGGCCGATTCGCCGTCGGTGCGCTTCCTGCTCGAGCGGCTCTACGCCGCCGACGACGCCGCGCGCGAGCTCGGCGCCGTCGTCGAGCGCGGGCTGCGCGACGGCAGCGTGGCGGCGCCGGCGGGATGGTTCGATCTCGGCTACCTCTATCGCTATCGGCTCGGCGACGCCGAGCGCGCGGAGAAGGCGTTCGGCGAGGCGCTCGCCGGCGCCGGCGACGATGCCGCGGCCAAAGCGGCGATCCTGGCCGAGCTGTCGGAGCTGGCGGCGCAGCGCGGCGATTGGGCGCGCGTGGTCGCGCTCGAGCTCGAGCGCCTCGACGGCGAGAAGGATCCGGCCGCGCGCGCGCCGATCCTGGCGCGTATCGGGCAAGTGCGCGAAGAGCGGCTCGACGATCTCGACGGCGCGGCCAGCGTGTACACGCAGGCGATCGAGGCCGACGCGGCGTTCCTGCCGGCGCTCGAAGGCGCCGGGCGCGTGTTCATCAAGCGCGGTTCCGTCGACAAGCTGGTGTGGATGCATCGCGCCGAGGCGGCGGCGGCGCCCTCGCCCGTCGAGCGCGCGGGGGCCCTGGTGCGCGCCGGCGAGCTGCTCGTCGCCGATGCCGCCACCGTCGACGAAGGCATCGTCGCGCTCGAAGAGGCGCGCGCGGCGGTGCCGGCGGCGCGCGCGGTCTTCGATTCGCTCGAGCTGGCGCTGCGACGCAAGGGCGCCTACGAAAAGCTGGCGGCGCTCTATCGCCACGAAGTCGATCGCGGCGTCGAGGCGCGCCGCGCGGCGTGGCTGCTCACGCAGATCGGCGAGCTGGCGGCGCTGCGCCTCGGCGACACCAAGCGCGCCATCGAAGCCTTCAGCATCGCCGCCGGCATCGAGGGCGACGGTCCGCGCTTCGCGCTGTCGCGGCTGGCGCAGCTGCTCGAGGACGCCGACGCGCCCGCCGAGCTCGAGGCGGTGCTGGCGCGGCTCGGCGCGCTCACCGAAGATCCGGGCGAGCAGGCGTCGCTGCTCGAGCGTGCCGCGCGCTTGCAGGAGCGGCGCGGCGATCTCGAGGCGGCGCTGGCCAGCTATCGGCGCGCGCTCGAGCTGGCGCCGTCGGGCCACACCGTCTACGCGGCGGCAGGACGCGCGTTTCATCGTGCCGAGCGCTGGGCGGATCTATTGACGCTGTTCGAGCGCGCAATGCTGCAAGGCGACGCGCCTGAGCGCGCCCATTACGCGTATCGCGCGGGGCTCACGCTCGCGCGCAAGCTCGGCCGCGTCGACGAGGGCATCGAATATCTGCACGAAGCGATCGCGCTCGATCCCAAGCATCGCGGCGCGCGCGTGGCGCTGGCGGCGCTGTATACCGAGGCGCAGCGCTGGACTGAGCTCGGGCCCGTGCTCGCCGAGCTGCCGCCGTCGCCGTCGCTGCTGGCGCGGCGCGCGGCGCTCGCCGAAGCCGGCGGACGTCACGAGGAGGCGCTGGCGCTGTGGCAGGGGGCGCAGGCCGCCGGCCTGTCGACGACGGCGCCGGCGCAGGCGCGCCTGTTCGCGCGGCTCGGCCGCTGGAACGAGCTCGCCGAGCTGCACGAGCGCGCGCAGTCGCACGGGGCCAATGGTAACGGCGCCGGGGGCAACGGCACTGGCAGCAACGGCGCCGCCGGCAAGCTGGTGCTGACCGCGCGCTATCGCGCCGCCGAGCTGCGCCACGAGCGGCTCGGACAAGCGGCGCGCGCCGTCGAGCTTCTGGCCGCGGCCGTCGCCGGCGAGCCCGACAGCGTGCCGCTCCTGCTCGCGCACGAGCGCGCGCTCGACGACGGCGGGCCGGCGCGGCGTGACGCGCTCAAGGCGCTGGTGGCGCGCACGCGCGATCCGGCGCTGCGCGTGGCGCTGCTGGCGCAGCTGGCGGCGACGCTGACCGAGGGCGAAGTGGTGGCGACGCGGCTGAACCAGATGGCGCTGTCGCCGCGCGATCCGATCATCACGGTGCGCATCGAGCAGACGCTGGAGTCGCGGCGCAACCGCGAAGGATTGGCGGCGCTGCTCCGCGATCAACGGCGCGATCCGAAGAGCGATCCGTTGCTGCTGGCGTCGATGGACGTGCAGCTCGGCGGGCTCTACGAAGAGCTCGGCTCCCTGCGCGAAGCCGTCGACGCGTTCGAAGCGGCGCTGGCCTCGCCGCAGCCGTCGCTGTTGGCGCGGCTGGCGCTGCCGCGGCTCTACTCGGCGCTGGGCGACGAGGCGCGCGCCGCCGAAGCGCTGACGCGGCTGGCCGAGGCGCTGCCCGCCGGCGCCGAGCGCGCGGCCGCGTTGCGCAAGCTGGCCGGCTATCACCGCGATCGCGGCGACAGCGCCACCGCCGTCGCCACCTTCGAAGCCGCGCTGCAGGCCAACCCGCGCGACTATGCCGCGCTGCGCGCGCTCGACATCCTCACGTTTGCCGGCGAGCCGGAGCGCCTCATCGATCCATTGATGCGCGCGTTCGCCGCCGAGCCCGCGGGCGCGCAGCGCTCCGCCGTCGGCACCGCGCTCGCGGTGCGCCTCCTCCGCGCCAATCGCATGGCGCCCGCGCGCGAGGTGCTCGAGCAGGTCCTCGCCGACGACGCCGCGCACCTGAACGCGCTCGTGCTCGGCGCCGAGCTCGAGCTGCGCGGCGAGGCCTGGAGCGCCGCCGCGCCGGCGCTCGAAGCCGTCGCCGCCCATCCCGACGCCGCCGCGGCGCTCGCCGCCGAAGCGCTGCGCCGCCTCGCGCGCGTGCAACTCGAGCAGCTCGACGACGTCGCCGCCGCGCGCGCCACCGCCGCGCGCCTGGCCGCGCTCGCCGCCAACGATCTGTCGTCGCTCGAGCTGCGCCTCGTCATCGCCGAGCGCGCCGACGATCACGCCGAAGCCGCGCAGCTCCTCGCCGCGCTCATCGCCCATCCTCAGCTCGACGACGATCGCCGTGCCCAGCTGCAGCTGCAGCTCGCGTCGCTGCAGGAGGTGAAGCTCGACGACGTCGCCGCCGCCATCCAGACGCTCGGCCAGGTCAAGCTGGCCGCGCGCCGTCGCGACGCCGTCGATCGCCTGTTCGATCTCGGCGGCCGCACCAACCGTTGGGACCTGGCCGCCTCCGCGCTCGAAGCCACTCTCGATCGCGCCGGCGCGATGGATCCGCCGTGGGAATTGGCGATCCGCGGCCGTCTGGCGAACCTGCTCGAAGGTCCGCTCGAGCGGCGCGACGCCGCCGCGCGCCAGTACGAGCGCATCGTCGCGCTCGATCGCGGCCACGTCCCCGCGCTCGAGCGGCTCGCCGAGCTCTCGGCCGCGACCGCGCCGGACAAGGCGATCGAGTATCACCGCGCGCTCCTGGCCACCGAGCCGCGCCGGCTGACCTCGTATCGCGCGCTGCGCCAGCTCTTCCTCGTCGTCGGCGACGAAGACGCCGCCTTCGTCACCGAGGCGCTGCTCGAAGCCGTCGGCGTCGCCGACGAAGAAGAAGCGTACTTCTATCGTCAGCGGCGCGCGCGTCTCGGCGGCGCCATCGACGGCGCGCTCACCGAGGACGAGCGCGCGCTCATCGCCCCCGAAGTCGCCGCGCCCGCGTTCGCGCTCGTGCACGCGCTCACGCCCGCGCTCGCCACCGTCTTCCCCATCGACATGGCCGGCTACGGCGTCGCCGGCGAAGACGGCGCCGTCGATCCGTCGCTGCAAGCGACCGCGCGCGCCGTCGCCCGCCTCTTCGGCGTCGAAGGCTACAAGCTGTACGCCGTGCCCAACCGCGTCGGCCCCTGCGTCGAGCCGGGCACGCCGCCCGCGCTCTTCGTCCCACGCAACGTCGTCGACGCCATCCCGCGCGAGCAGCAGGGCGTCCTCGGCGAGCTGATGGCGCGCGTCAGCTTCGATGCGCTGCTCGCCGATCCGCGCCGCCTGAGCCCGACGACGCCGGCGCTGCTCGAGCAGCTATTGTGGGCCGCGTGCGAGCTCTCGGTCCCCGGCTGCGAATCGCCGTTGCGCGGCCGCCCCGTCTACGAGGACATCAAGCGCCGCCTCGACAAGGCCGCGCCCGCGCGCTCCGAGATGGGCATCGCCGCGTCGCTCCTGCTCGCCGACGGCGACAGCATCGGCGGCGAGCAGATCCTCGCCGCCATGAACCGCGTCGCCGTGCGCGCTGCCATGCTCACGTCGCAAGATCCCGCCGCCGCCATCGCCTATCAGCTCGCGCATCGCGGCTCCGGCGGCGGCAAGGGCCTCGACGCGCTGCCGCCGGAGATCCTCGCGGTGCTCCCGTTCGTCGTCTCGCGCGGCCACCTCGCCATCCGCAAACGCCTCGGCATCGGAGTGCACCCATGACCACCGCCGACGTCACCATCTCGTGTCCGCACTGCCGGCGGCAGTACGCCATGAAGATCGATCCCGAGCGCCTGCAGCGCTTGAAGACGCGCGCCACCTGCGGCCGTTGCGGCAAGACCTTCGACGCCGCCTCGCGCATCCTCGCCGCGCAACAGCAGGCGCCCGTCGCCGAGCCCAAGGCGCGCCCCGCCGCCGCGCTCGCCGCCGCCGGCGTCAGCGAAACCCGGCGCACCGATCCCAAGCTGCCCGCCACGACGGCGAAGAAGACGAGCGGCGTGACCGCGCCCGACCTGCGCGACGAGATGGAGGAGCTGGCGCGCGAGTTCGCCGAAGCCGCCGCGCGCTTCACGCCGGTCGGCATCAAGCGCTCCACCGTCGGCATCGGCAGCGGCATGGGCGGCGGCGTCGTCGCGCTCGGCGAGGCGCCGGCGACCACCAAGCCCGCCAACGTCGAGGAGCCGACCAACCCCGGCGTCGTTCATGCCAGCGTCGCCGCCGCGACCGCCGGCACCGTCGCGCCGGCCGCGCCGGCGTCGAGCGCGGCCGACGACGTCGCGCAGCTCTCGCTCGACGCCGAGCCCGCCAGCGACGAAGAGTTCGCCGCCGCCATTCCCACGCTGTCACGCGCGCCCGCCGCGCCGCGCAGCTGGCTCGAGCTCTCCGACCCCGGCCTGGCCGCGCTGCAGTCGCCGCCGTCGGCCGGCGCCGCCGCGCTCGAGGCGCTGCTCAACGACGGCGAATCGATCGCGCTCCCGCCGCCGCCCACCGCCTCGTAGCTACAGCGTCTTCCTCGGCGGCGCGCTCGGCGTCGCGCCCGTCGCCGTCGCGCTCGGCGTCGGCGGCAGCGCATTCGGCGCGCTCGGCGTCGCGCTCGGCGTCGGCGTCGGCGCCTGCGGCTGCTGCGCCTCCGTCGGCGCCGTCGTCGGCGCCGGCTGCGCCTCTGGCTTCCGCGACAGCTCGCGCGAATGCGAATACTTGTACGCCGGCTGATTCGCCGGCGCCTTCGGCTCTTTCGAGCATGCGACGGCGCCGACGATCAGCGCCGCCGCGAGGATCTTTCGCGTCATGAGGGAATGATACGAGATTACGAGACGACGTGCTGGACCACGTTGGACGACATCGCCGCCACCGTCCCATGCTTCGGGTACCACAGCGCCGACCGCTTCCACCAGCTACGCTGCAGCTTCTCCTTCAGCTGCTCCGCCGTCACGCCGGCCTCGTCGAGCGCCTTCTGATACTCGTCCTTCGCCGCCAGACGCGCCTTGAACAGCATCATCTGCACGCGCGAGTAGACGTTGACCGCGCCGTCGCCGTTGGTCTCGATCGGGCAGTAGATCGCCTCGGGATAGCGCTCGGTCACCAGCGACTGCACGCCGTCCGACACGCCCGACGACGGCATGCAGCCGAACGGCTTCACGCTCAGCGTCATCGTCGCCTTCTTGAACTTCACGTTCATGATGAGCTTGCCGACTTCCATGTGGCCTTCGCCGCCACGGAGGTGGTTGTTGTAGAACGGGCTCGCCGTCTCGGCGACCTTGTCCATGTCCGGCAGGTGGTAATCGTGCAGCCCCATGATCGCCGCGCACGTCTGGAAGATGCCGCGAATCGCCTTCTCCGCGACCCACAGCATCGCCAGCTTCTTCTGCGCGTTCTTCCCGGCCAGGCCCTTGCGCGCCGTGTCGTCCTTCTTGAGCACCATGCGCTGCTTCGTATCCCAGCGCTGCTCCCAGATCATGAAGAGGATCCACGCCGTCACGAGCTGGATGTCGCACTCGGCGCCTTCCGACTCCAAGAAGCGCTGCAACCCATAGTTGCCGTCGCCTTCGGTCGTCATCGCCCAGAACTCGCCGATGATCGAAACCTTCGGCTTCACGATCGTGCGATCGACCTTCACGTTCATCAGATTGCGGCGCGTCTGCAGCATCGCCCACACGAGCGACTTGTGCTTCGGATCGGCGAACGCGTCGTGAATGAGCTGCTTCGACTTCTCGAGCGCCTCATCCGTCGCGCCCTTGACGACTTCATACGGACGAATGCGATACGCCAGCGCGTTGGTGATGTCGCCGATGAGGATCGCCTTCAGAAGCGCGATGAAGAACTTCGGGTTCATCTCGAGTCCCTGCGCCTCGCCCGTCGCCTGCTTGAGCCCGCCCTGCTGCTGGAACAGCAGCACGCGGAAGCCCTCGAAGCCCGAGTCACGCAGCGCCTTGCGATACTCCGTCACGTAAGTACCGAAGCGGCACGGCCCGCACGCGCCCGCCGTCACGAACACATAGTCCGAGACGATCTCCGCGACCGGAATCTTCTTCTCGTCGCGCAAGTACGTCAGGTGCTGGACCAGGTTGCCGACGGTAAAGTAGGTCGGATTGCACTGCCCGCGGTTGCCGAACTCCTTGCCCATCTGCAACGCCGCGTTGTTCGGGCAATCGATCGCCTGCACCTTGTAGCCGATGCCGCGCAGCGCGCCCTGCAAGAAGAAGTCGTGCGCCATCGTCAATCCCGAGATCAGGATCGTCGTGTGCGCGCGCTGCGACGCCATGAACTTGGTCGGATTGTCGTCGCGCCAATGCTCTTTGCCCGGCTCGAGCCCGAGCGCAGCCATCTGCTCCAGCTCGAACGCCTTGAGCTCCGCATCGACATCGAGCTCGATCTTGTTGTTCAGGATCGGAAGCTTCTTCGTGCCGTTTGAAATGGTTTCCATTTTCATGTCTCCGTTTAGACGCGCACGATCTGTTGGTCGCCGTTGCCGTTGTCTTTTTTGATTCCCAAGCGCACGAGCCCGGCTTCCTTCGCCTGCTCGACGACATCGACCTTGGGCTTCTTCGCGGCCAGCTTCGCCGAATACTCGGCGACCTTCCGCTTCGTCTCTTCGATCATCCGCTCGAGCTCGCTGTCCTGCTTCTTCACCGCCTCGAGCTGCTGCTTCTTCAGCTCGAGCAGCGACAGCCGCTTCTCCTCGATGCGGAACTTCAGCTCTTCCTTCTTCTTGCCGATGTCTTCGAGCCGCTCCTCGTGCAGCTTCAACGAGTGCGCATAGGTCTTGACGCGAATCTTGATCGATCCACCCGGCTTGTTGGCGTCGACGTCGTGCAGCGCCGAATAGGGCGTCGCCGACGACGAGATGATCGAGTCGATCAAGCCGTACGTCGGCGCGTCATGCCCGCACTTGAACGACGACAAATCGAGCACGACCACGTTCGGGTGCCGCGCCGCGAACTTCGCCGCCCACACCTTCTGCACCGAGTTGGCCGAGTAGTTCTCCGGCCACACGTCCGACACCTCGAGCGGCGTCTCGATGCGCCCCGCCTTCATGTCCTCGGCGAAGAAGCGCTCGAGCCACTTCGGGTCTTTGGGAATCGATCGCATCGAGATGATCGGATACCCGAGCACCTGGAACTCTTCGAGCACACCGTGGTTCAACCCCGGATCCGAGTGATACGGCCGCGCGATCAAGAGCACCGCGACGCGATTTTCCTCTTCGACCTGCTCGAGGATCGCCTTGCCCTTGGCCTGCAGATCCTGATCGACGATGTCGAGCGCCTTCCACGCCTGGTCGACGGCGAAGTCGCTCTCGTCCTCGGTCACGTCGAGCTTGGCCCCGAAGCACTCGAACAGCTGGCGCTTCATCAGCATCGGCTCGGTGAACGTCATCGCCGGATCGAGATACTCGATCCCGCGCTGCGCGAAGAAGTCGGTCTCCTTGGTGAACGCCGCCTTCATGACCTCGGGCGCGCCCGCCACGATCGGGCACGACGCCGTGTCCATCACCTTGTTGAGCCCCGCCGGCACATGCGTGATGCACGGGAAGAAGATGTACTTGAGCTTCTTGCCGCCCTCTTCTTCCTCGTGATGGTGGAACAGGAGATTGTGGATGTGCGCCTGCGCCACCTTCGACGGATAGCAGGGATCGATCGATCCGTACTTACCGCCTTCGAGCCACATCTCCTCGCTCGTATAATCCGAGAACACGACATTCTGCTTCTGAATGCCGAGCGTCTCCAAATAGGTCCGCAGAAACGGCGCCAAGGTCCATATGTTCAGAACCTTCGGAATTCCAACGCGAATCCGCCGCCGCGCTTCCCATTTCTCATTCGATGAGCGCTCGAACGCGCGCTTTACCGCGCTCTTCTTCACGCCGAAACGGGTCTTCTCGACCTTGACGTCGTCGATGATTTGCGTCGCTTCCGGCATCGGCTCCGAATCATAGAAGTGCCGATAGACCTGCTTCGACTCGTAGTCGACCAGGTTCGGGAACTTCTTCATGATCTGCTTGCGCTCCTTGGTGAGCGCGAGCATCGCCTCTTCCGATTCGACGGTGCCCTTCTCGCACGAGAAGCCGGAGATGTAGCGCGACGTCCCGCCGTCCGGCGTCACGGTGTCGATGAAGGTGCGCGCGCAGAGGTTCGGACAGAAGTGGCAACGCGTCTCTTCGTCGTTCTTCGACGTGTATTCCAGGTTGATCGCGTTGTCGATCCCGATGAACGTCGAGCGCCCGCGCCGCATGACCACGCGCCGCGTCTCCATCGCGGCGCCGATCGCGCCCGCCTCGCCGGTGTGCGGATGCACGAACACTTCCGCGTTCGGCACGCGCGCCTTGATGTAATCGACCTGCGCCTTCAACGCCGCCAGGTTGTGCTGCGTGCCGCCCTGAAGCACGAACTTCCGCCCCAGCTCGGCCATGCGCGGGATCTGCACCACGTATTGCCACACGTTCTTCGGCAATACCTGCGCGAGCCCGGCGAGCAATTCTTCCTTCGAATATCCCTCTTTTTGGAAGTTGACGCGGTCCGAATCCAAGAATACCGCGCAACCATAAGAAAACTTAGGAGAAAGCTTCGCATCGAACGCGACATCGGCATACTTGGTAACCGGAACGCCGAACTGATCGGCCATTGCCTGCAAGAGCATTCCGTTACCCGCCGAGCACTGATTCGACAGACGGAAGTTCTTGATGTCGCCGTTCTGCATGAACAGGACCTTGATGTCCTGCCCGCCGATGTCGCAGATGACGTCGATGTCGCCGAAATAGTGCGTCGCCGACATCATGTGCGCGACCGTCTCGACGATGTTCGCGTCCGACTTCACCGACTCCTGCAACACGTCGGCCGCGTAGCCGGTGGCGCCGAAGCCCATGACCTCGAGCTCGCACTGCTGATCGGTCACCCACTGCTTCAGCCGCGCCAGGATCTCCTTGGTGTCGGCGATCGGATTGCCCTTCGAGAGCTGGTACTCCTTCTTCAAGAGCTCGCCCGTCTCGTAGTCGATCATGACGGCCTTCGACGACGTCGATCCGCCGTCCATGCCGATGACCACGCGCACCTTCGTTCCCGGCTCGTACACCTTCGCGTCGAACTTCGGGATCGTGTAGTGCTGCTTGAACTCCTCGAGCTCCGACATCTCCTTGATGAGCGGCGGCCCCGCCGACTCACCGAGCCGCGCCGCGCGCCCGTGCGTGATGAAGTTCTTGAGCTCGTCGATGCCCTTGAACACACCGACGGTGGCGGCCTCGTAGAGCCCGTACATCACCGCGCCGTACGCCGCGTAGTACTGCGCGTTCTCGGGCACGATGATCAGCTCTTCGATCGGAACGTCCTTCGGATAGTTGTAGCCGCGCGACTCCCACGTCTCGGGAATCCGCTTGCGCCAGCAATCGCGAAGGAACGGCAGATACGTGTTCGGCCCGCCGAGCAGCAACACCTTGTGCCGCAGCGTATTGCCGCGCGTCAGCACCGACAGGTTCTGCATCACGATCGCGTCGGCGAGCGAGTTCATGATCTCGAGCGACGGAATGCCCGACTTCACGAGGTTGACGATGTCGGTCTCGGCGAACACGCCGCACTTGGCAGCGACGTGATGCAGCTTCGAGTCGTCGAACCCGATCTTGACGACCTCCTCGTTGGGGAGGCCGACCTTCATGACGCACTTGTCGATGGTCGCGCCGGTGCCGCTGGCGCACTTGTCGTTCATCGAGGTGATGGCGGTCTTCTGCCCGGTCTCCTCGTTCTTCTTGAAGATGATGATCTTCG
>DASXOU010001108.1:0-2367 GCA_036494045.1 Polyangia bacterium
TGGCGTTATCAGATCGTCTACGTCAGCCCCGATGTGGTGACCGAGCGACGGCGCCGCCTCGGCCGCGCGTGCGAGCCGCTCGCGATCGCGCCAATCATCGACGACCCGCGCCTCTATCGGCAGCTCTCGATCTTGCACGACGCCGACGAGCCGCGCGCGGCCGCCGCGCTGGTCGGCGCGATCGATCTACTCTTGCGCGCTCACGCCGGCGACGTGGCCTCTTCGTCGCTGGCCGCGACCGCCGCGCTCGCCGATGCCGCGGCATACATCGCCGCGCACGCCGCCGACAAGCTCTCGGCCGACGCGCTCGCGGCGCGCTTCGGGATGCGGCCGCAGCCGTTCGTGCGCGCCTTTCGCCGCCAACACGGCCTCACGCCGGCGACCTATCAGATGGTGCAGCGGCTCAATCAGGCGCGGCGGCTGTTGACGCAAGGCACTCCGATCGCGGAAGCGGCGCTCGCGAGCGGCTTCTACGATCAAAGTCACTTCGTGCGCTATTTCAAGAAATACACCGGAACCACGCCGTCCGAGTATCGCGGCGCCGGTCACTGACGAATTTTACAAGACGCGCCGGCCGCATGATCGCACGCTGCCCTCAGGAGGACGAGGATGTCCCAGAGGAAGCGAGCGGCGACGATCGCGATGGTTGCGTGCTTGAGCGCGTGCGCCGCGCGGCAACCCCACGTCGCGACGGCGGCACGGGCGCCGACGCCCACGATTCGCGCCGCCGGCGATGGGCTCTACTTCGTCGACGTCCCCGGCACGCACGGCAAGGGGATCGTCGTCGAACAGGGACGATCGCTGTGCCTCATCGATCCGCCGCTCAGCGACGTCGGCGGCGAAGCGACCGCGCTCCACGATGACGTCGACGGCGGCCGGCGTCTGCTCGCGGCGCTCGACGCGCGCTTTCCGCAGCAGCGGCTCGCGTACCTCCTGTCGAGCCATTGGCATCCGCACAGCCTGGCGGCGCTGCGTCCGTTTCTCGATCGCGGCGTGCGTGTCGTGACCACCCGCGCCAACTTCGCGCGGCTGCGCGAGATGCTCCTGCCCAACCCGCCGACGAAGATCGACGAGCTGATCACGTTCGTCGACGAGGCGTCGCTCGCGATCGGCGAAGGATCCGATCGGATCATCGCCCATCGCCTCCTGAAGAAGGATTTTCCCAGCACGCCGACCGACGACTATCTCTTCTTCGAGCTGCCGCGCTACGACGCGCTCTATGCCGCTTGCATGTTCTTCACGTGGCCGGGTCCGCTCGTCGCCGGCCGCCCATTCGTGACCGAGCGGGAAGAGGACCTGTTCCGCTTCCTGCAAACGCGCGCGCTTCATCCGCGCTGGTTGATCCGCCTCGAGCGCGAGGCTTCGGGAAACGAGCTGGTGCCGTTCGGCGAGCTGGCCGCGCGCATCGACAACGGCGTGCATTCCGTGGAGCTGACGCGGCGCTATCGAGCGGCGTCGACGGAGGAGCTGCGTCGCGATCGCGCGACGCTCGCCGCCGAGGCGATTGCCGATCACGTTCCGGCGTATCTCCTCAACGACGTCGTCTACGAGAGCGTGGCGGCGCACGAGCTCGATCGCGCGCTCGAGCTGGCGACGCTGCAGGTGCTGATCGCGCCGTCGAGCTCCAACGCCTGGGACACGCTCGGCGAAGTCGCGTTCGTGATCGGCACCCTCGACGCCGCGCGCGCCTACGAAGCCGAAGCGCGCCGTCGCGCCAAAGGCGCGTACACCGGCGGCGAGAGCGTATGGCGCAGCGACCTCGAGCAATATCGCCGCGACTGGGCCGCGCATCGCCGACCAGGCCCGTGACGACGTCGCTTGTGTGCGCTCCGCCACAAGCTGCGACACGGCGCGCGTCGCCTCCTCATCGTGGCAAAGAGCCGCGCATCGCGGCGCCTGACCGAGGAGCGATCATGAACCGTGGCTTGGCGATCGTAGGAACCTTCATCGTCGTGACAGCGATCGGCTGCAACCCACCCGAAGCAACGGGCAGCACGGAGGCTGCCGTCACCAATCCCGATGTCGCGTGCGACATTCACGGCTGCATCTCGATCTCGAAGTTTTCGCAGAGTCTGTCGAGCCTGTTGGCCAACAAGGTCGAAGGCTACGTCTCGATCGTCGGTGCGCAGCCGCCCGCGTTCGGCGGCTACGCGCGCAACGCGGCCGACGCGCCCTCCTGGTCGCCGGGCGGGATCGCCATGCTGCCCGACCTTCCGACCAACATCGCCAGCGTGAGCAAGACGCTGACGACGATCGGCGTGCTCCGTTCGCTCGCACGTCACAACATCTCGCTCGACAGCCCGATCTCGCCCTATCTGTGGTCGACCTGGCATCAAGGGTCGAACATCGGCAGCATCACCTTCCGTG
>DASXOU010001109.1:0-7832 GCA_036494045.1 Polyangia bacterium
CGGCTGTGCGTCGACACCTCGGGCGCGATCTCGTCGGTGACCGTGCTCGGCGGCATCCCCGGCGCCGACGGCGACATCGTCTCGACGCTGCGCGGCTGGCGCTACAAGCCGCAGCCGATCCCGGTCTGCTTCATCACGCAGCTCGTCTACGACGTGCAGTAAGCTAGCGCTCGACGGCCTGCAACAGCTTGTCGGTCTCGCGCGTAGTCTGCCGCACCGCCTCGACCCCGTCGAGCAGGTCGTCGAGCTGCCCCGAAAGCTCCGTCGGCGAGCGCATCGTCACGATCTGATCCGCGAGCAGCCGGAACGTGTTCTCGATGAGCTCGAGCTGCCCACGCGCCGACGAGAGGTAGCCGCGAATCTCCGCGTACTTGTCCTTGCGCTTCTCCAGCACCGCGATGTTCTTCTGCGCCAGCGTGCGCTTGTCGGCGTCGCCCTTGTCGACGATCTGGTGATAGCGCCGCAGATCGCGCTCGATCTCGTCGACGTCGACGGAGCCGAGATACTCCTGATAGCGCGCGCAGGTGACCGACAGCTCGAGGAACGCGCGCACCAGATCGTCGAGCTTCTCCAGCTCGCCGCTCAAAAGATCGACCGTGAACGCCGGATTCTCCGTCGCCAGCTTGTTGATCTGCTCTTGCTTCTCGCGCAGCGCCAGGCAGCGCATCGCGTCCGGCTCGGGCAAGAGCTTGAACTTCGCGTCGAGCTCGGCCTTCTTCGCGGCGCTCACGTCCTCGGCGTGCCGCTTGTCGAACCACAGCTTTCGCAACAGGCGCGAGTCGGGCGCGAACAACATCCACAGCGCTTCCATGCCGGCGCCGGCGAGGCCGAGCCACCAGTTGCCGGTGAGCAGCGCCGCCGAGGCAAAGCCGCCCATGACGGCATAGTTGTACGGATTCTTGAACGCGTACTTGGCGTACGGCGGCCGCGGCTTGTCGTCGCTCGCCATTATTGTTTCTTATACAACAAGTCGAGCAGCGTCTTCTCGACGTCGCGAAACTCCGGCCTCGACTTGAGCGACAAGTCGCGCTCGGCGAAATGCGGAATCTCGATGCGATTGAGGATCTGCGCCGGCCGCTTCGAGAGCACGAACACGGTGTCGGCGAGATAGACCGCCTCCGACACGTCGTGCGTGACGAACAGGATCGTATTGTCCTCGGTGCGCGAGATGTCGATGAGCAGGCCCTGCATTCCCCAGCGGGTCGACGGATCGAGCGCGCCGAACGGCTCGTCCATGAGCAGCAGCTTGGGCTTGTTGATGAGCGTGCGCGCGATGGCCACGCGCTGCTTCATGCCGCCCGACAATTCGCGCGGATATTGTTTCGCCGAGTCCTCGAGCCCGACCGCTTTCAAATATTTTTCGGCCTGCGCCGCGCGCTCGCTCTTGGCCACGCCGCGCAGCCGCAATCCATATTCGACGTTCTCCTGCACCGTCAGCCAGCCGAACGACGTGTACGTCTGAAACACCATGCCGCGGTCGCGGCCGACGCCGTCGACGCGCACGCCGTCGACCAGCACCTCGCCCTTGGTCGGCGGCAAAAGACCGGCCACAGCCTTCAGGATCGTCGATTTACCGCATCCTGACGGACCGAGGAAAACCACGATCTCGCCGATCCCCGGCTTGTCGGCGATGTCGAAGTCGATCCCGCGTACGGCTTCGACGTCGTCACCCGACTGCGAACGATAGGTCACGTGCAGATCCTTGACCCACAGCTTCGGCGTCTGCCCTTCGCTTATTCCTTTTGGCATCGGGCCCTGGCTCACGACGGCTCCGTCTCGCGCCAGCGGAAGAGGACGCCGTTGAGAAAGCGAATGAACGCGTCGGTCAATAAGCCGATCACGCCGATGACCAATATCCCCGAGAACACCTGCGCGGTTTTCAAGTGCGAGCCGGCCAATTGGATCATGTATCCGAGCCCGGTGCGCGCGTTGACGAACTCCGCCAATATTACGTAGGTCCACGATATCGCGTTCATCACGCGAAACGAGTCGAAGATATCGGGCAGCGCCGCCGGCACCAGCACCGTGCGGATCACCTGCGCGCGCGTCGCCCCGAGGGTGAGCGCGGTCTGCACCAGCTCGTCGGGAACGGCGCGAATCGCCGTCACCACGACCGGCAGCAAATAAACGAATACTCCGAGAAACAGAAACGCGACCTTTTGTGATTCACCGATTCCCAGCCACAAAATGAGCAGCGGAATGAACGCCGATATCGGCATGTAACGGAGCGGCGCCATCACCGGCTCCATCAGCCGATTGAACGGCTCGTACGCGCCCATCATGATCCCGAGCGGCAGCGCCACCACCGCCGCCGCCACGAACGAGATCAGGATGCGCAGCGTCGAGGCCCAGATGGCGCCGAAGAGCGTGTGCTCGAAGATCATCTGCAGCGTCGCTTGCAGCACCTGAATCGGCGACGGCAGGAAGATCGGTGTCACGATCGGATTCTTCCCGAGCGTGAGCACGCACCACGTGACGATCACCAGCGCCGGCATGGCGAGGGCGAACGGCACGCGATACGCGCGCGGCAGCGCCTTGCGCAACATCCACAGCGACTCGCGGCTGTGCGCGGCCTCCCGCTCCGGCGGCAGCTTGACGGGCTGCGCCTCGGCGGGCGGCGGCTTCGACGACGGCCCCGGCGGCGGAACGCCGGGCGTGGCTGGATCTATCGGCACGCTATTGCGCGTTCAGGACGACTTTGATGTCGGTGCGCCGATTGAGCTGGCGCCCCGCCTCGGTCGCGTTGTCGGCGACGGGATTCTCCGCGCCGTGACCGATGGTCTGAAAGCGCGTATCGGGGATGCTGAAGTGCTCCTCGAGATACTTCTTCACGCTGTCGGCGCGCTTCTGCGAGAGCGTCTTGTTCAGCTTCTGCGATCCCTTGGTATCGGTATTGCCCTCGATACGCAGGAAGGTATTGCCGAACGCGGTCATGGTATCGCCGAGCGAATCGAGCGTGAAGAACGAGCCGTTCATGATCTCGTCGGAGCCGGGCGTGAAATAGATCGAGAGCGACTTGTTGACGATGGCGCGCGCGTTCGGATTCTTCGCCTCTTTGGGATCGAAGCGGAACGGCTCGACCACCTTTTGCCCTTGATATTGATCGGCCAGCGCGGCGACGAAACGAGTATCGACGTAATCCTTCGAATCGACCACCTTCGAGATCACGCCTTCCTTGCGCCACACCACGAAGGCGGTGTCGAAGAGGGTGCGGAACTGCGCGTGCTCGCCGGCGCCGGTGAGCCCGAAGAAGAGCGCGTTGTCGGCGAACGGCGTGAGCTTGAGGCCCGACAGCATGCCCGAGATGTCGTCGGGGCCGAGCTTGAGCGACTTGGCCGTGACCGCGTAGGAGCCGGCCGGATCTTTGGAGATCTGATCGATGCCGTCGAACCAGCCGTGCACGAAGTCGCGCAGCGTCGTCGGCCCCTTGTCGATCACGTCCTGGCGCGCGACCAGGCAGTCGGCGATGACGTTGGTCGCCGCCGCCGTCGACACCAGGATGTCCGCGTCGTCTTCGCGCGCTTTGACCGCGCCCGAGAGATCCGGCTCCCACGTCACGGCGGCGTCGACCTTCTTGGCCTTGAACGCGGCGGCGGCGAGCGGCGCCTCGGTCGTGAACACGAGGTTCTTCTCGATCGCCTTCTTGTCGTCGACGGTGAGCCCCGACTGCGACAACAGGTAGAGCAGCAGCCAATGCGACGGCGTGTACTTCGTCGTCGCGATGGTCTTGCCCTTCAGATCCTCGACGCTGTTGATGGTCTTCAGCGACACGATGCCGTCGCCGCCGCGCGACCAGTCCTGCTGAATGATCGCTTTGGCCGGAATGTTGTTTTCCGCGAGCGACGACGCTTCACGCGCCCACGAATCGACGGTGTCCCACATGATGTCGATGTCGCCCTTGATGAACGCGGTCAGCTTCGCCGCCGGATCCTCGATCAACACGAACTTCACGTCGAGGCCGTACTTAGTCTTGTAGACGCCCGACGGATTGGGATCGAGGCCGCCGTTCGACACGATGCCCGGCGTATGGCCGGCCCACGTGTTGATACCGACGACCAGCGTGCGTCCGAGCTTGCCCTCGCCGATATTGGCCGACTGCACGCCTGAAACGCCCTTATTACGATCGGGATCGGCCGCTTTACCGAGGCCGTTGAAATCGTCTTTCGAGACGTTTCCACCCCCCGCCGTCTTGCCGCCGCCCTTCTCTCCGCCCTTGGACCAATCTTTTATTTCGTTTCCGTAATAGTGATATCCGGTATATCCGAGCACCGCGAGAATCACGATCGCGACAAAGGCCTTGGCCATCGGTGTCAGTTTCACGCGCGTCCCCCTTCGGGTTGGTGCGAGTTACATCGTTTTTTGCGAGGCCTTCTTGGCGGCGGCCGCCGCTTTCATCTCGGCGAGCTGCTGCTTGGCCGTGACGTCGCCCGACTGCGCGCGCAATGCGCCCAGCCGTTGATCGAGATCGGTCGACTTCAATTCCGCGCCGAGGTTCGCCTCGGCGATGGTGTTCTTGATGTGCTCGCGCACGTTGTCGAGCGCTTTCACTTCGGCGTCGACCGAGAGCCCCTCGAGCTGGTCGTTGATGCGGATGCGCGCCTGCGCCGACGCCATCTTCGCCAGCATGTTGTCCTTCTCGGCCTTGAGCTTCTTGATCTCGCCCTGCACCGTCATGAGCGCCGCCTTGGCCGACTCGGCGTCCTTCTGCGCGGTGTCGAGATCGCCCTTGAGATCGGCGACCTCCTTTTCGAGCGCGTTCTTCTTTTGAATCAGGACGACCGCGAGATCATCCTGATTGGTCTCGACCGCCGTCGACAGATCGGCGTTTACCGACACGAGCTCCTTGGTCTGCATCGTCAGCCGCTCGGAGACTTCCTCGCGCCGGCGGATGATCGCCGCCGTCGCCTTCTTCAGCTTCGAGTATTTCTCGATCATCGAGTTGATCGCGTTCTCGTACGCGATCTCGGGATGCTCCTTCTCGATATCGGAAATCCACAGGCTCACGAATCCCTTCCACAGATTCGATAGACGAGCGAAGAACCCCGCGCCCTCGGCCATTTGCCGCTCCTTTTATTCCCGAAATCGTTACGCGCCCGTTTTGGGCTCGTGCAGCTTCGGTGATTGAGAAACAACCCGCGCCACCGCTTCCTGCCCGAAGAACTCGAGCACCTCCTGCACCTTCAGCTTCTGCGCATTACACGCCTGCGTCAGCGCATATTGCGACGCGACCTGGTCCTCCATCACCTTCTTGATGTTCGCGATCTCCGCCTCGAGCGCGGCGCTGCGCTTCTGCGATTCGGCGAGCAGCGACTGCGTGTCGCGCTGTCCGGCCTGGATGTAGACCTCGAGCGCCTGGATCTCCTGCGCGCCCGCTTCGATGATCTGCTCGACGGGATAACCGAACGCCTTCAACGACGCTTCGACGATCTGCTTCTTGACGTCCTTCGGCGTCTCCGCCGGCAGCGTCTTCAAAAGCTGCGTCGCCTTGTCGATGCGCCCCTGCTCGCCGTCATCGATGCCGGCGGCGCGAAACACCGCGGCGAAGTCGACGTTGCCGCCTTGCGCCTTCGGCAATTCGCCCGAGAGCTTTACCTCGGGCGGCGGCGGCGGCGGCGCGTCCTTGGCGTATTTGGCGATGAGATCGTCGGGCGACTCTTGCTTGTTGTCGCCGCCGTCCTCGCCGTCGCGCACGACGAACCAGCCCAGCACCGTCGACCCGAACCCCTTTTTCTCGGCCATTGGGCCGAAAACATAACACGGCCGCCGACGCCATTGAAGCGCCGACGGCCGTCACTGCCGGGTGTGCGTAGGATCGCTCGCTTGCTACTTGCGGAAGCGATCTTTGACGTCTTGCTTCACTTCCTCGAACTTGCCCTTCACCTTGCCCTTGGCTTCGTCCATGCGGCCCTCGGCGTGACGCGCGCGATCGCCGGTGATGTCGCCCTCGACCTGCTTGGCCTTGCCCTTGAGCTTGTCGATGATCTCGCCCATTTATTCTCCTCCTTTGTGCGCTAGCAAATGCACGGCGCGTACCTGAGACGCTCGCTCGTTACCCGAGCGGGCGACGGTCCGTAGTAAGCTCGGGCGATGTTCGGCAAAAGTGTATCGATGCTGCCGTCGATCCCGCCGCTCGTGGTCGCGCACGAGCTCGCCGCCGATCTCGCCGCCGGCACGCGCCGCGAGTGGCTCGAGTGCAACGGCCTCGGCAGCTTCGCCATGGGCACCGTCGCGGGCGCGGCCACGCGGCGCTATCACGCGATCCTGTGCGTGGCGACGCGACCGCCCGTCGGGCGCATGGTGCTCGTAAATCGGCTCGAGGAAACCGCGATCGTCGACGGCAGCCCGTACGACCTGTCGACGAATTTCTATCCCGGCGTGGTCCATCCCGAAGGCTATCGCGCCATCGTCGGCTTTCGGCTCGATCCGTGGCCGACGTGGACCATCCGTGCCGGCGGCGCTCTCATCGAGCGCACGCTGTTCATGCCGCACGGTCGGCAGATGACGGTGGTGATGTGGCGGCTCGTCGAGGCGGCGGGCGGATCGGGGCGCGCGCGGCTGTTCGTGAAGCCGATGATCTCGGGGCGCGACTATCACGCGCTGCACGCGGAGAACGACGCGCTCGCGCGCGACGTCGAGATCGCCGAGGGGCTGGTGACGATGCGGCCCTATGAAAGCGTGCCGGCGGTCTATTTGCACCATAACGGCCTGTTTCGCGCGCGGCCCGATTGGTATCGGCGCTTCGAATATCCGGTCGAGCGCGAGCGCGGGCTCGATTATCAGGAAGATCTCTTCACGCCCGGCGAGCTGCAGCTCGATCTCGTGCCCGACTTTGACGCCGTCGCCATCTTTTCTGTCGAGCCTCCTGGCTCGCCACCCGGCGAGCCGCTACGCCCGAGCGAGCTGCGCCACGACGAGCGCATGCGCCGCGGCGCGCTGCTCGGCAATTGCGAGAGCGACTTCGAGCGGCAGCTGCGCCTCGCCGCCGACAAGTTCCTGGTGCGCCGCGACGAGCATCGCAGCGTCGTCGCCGGTTATCCGTGGTTCACCGATTGGGGGCGCGACACGTTCATCGCGCTGCCCGGCTTGTCGCTGGCGACGGGCTGGACCGCGCTTGGGCACGAGCTCCTCTTGGCGTGGGCGCGCGTGGTGCGCGACGGGCTGATCCCCAATCGCTTCCCCGAAGCGGGCGAGCCCGAGTACACGTCGGTCGACGCGCCGCTGTGGTTCGTGCTGGCGGTGCGGCGCTTCGCCGAGCGCGTCGACGACGCCGAGGCGATGGCGCGCCTCCTGCCCGGGGTGCGCGCGGTGATCGACGCGTTCCTCGACGGCACGCGCCTCGGCATCGGCGTCGACGACGATGGTCTCGTGCACGCAGCGGCGCCTTCGTTGTCGCGGACGTGGATGGACGCGCGCGTCGGCGATTGGTGCGTCACGCCGCGCGGCGGCAAGCCCGTCGAGATCCAGGCTCTATGGGTGGCCGCGCTCGAAGCGGTCGCGCACCTGTTCGCCGGCGACGACGCCGACTACGCGCGCGAGCTCGGCGATCGCGCGGCGTGGGCGCGCAGCTCGTTTGCCGCCAGCTTCTGGGACGAGGAGCACGGCTGGCTCTACGACGTCGTCGACGGCAAGACGCGCGACGCCACGCTACGCCCGAACCAGCTCTACGCCCTCGGGCTGACCACGCCGCTCGTCGACGCCGCTCGCGCCGTGCGCGTCTTGTCGGTGTGCGAGCGCGAGCTGGTGACGCCGGTCGGCGTGCGCACGCGCGCGCGCGGCGACGGCTATCGCGGGCGGCTCGCGGGCGATCAGCGCGCGCGCGACGCCGCCTATCA
>DASXOU010001110.1:0-6137 GCA_036494045.1 Polyangia bacterium
CGGTTGCCCGTTGCCCGTTTACGGCTTGAGCGGCATCGTGAGCATCTCGGCCGCCCGATCGATCCAAAGGACCTTCGCCGCGAACGCCGAGCGCAGCGCCGCCGGCGTGCCGTCGGGCGCGTAGTCGAGCTGCATCTCGGCGCGATCGGCGAGCTTGACCAGCGCGCCCGCCGGATGCAGCACCGCCGACAGCTTGCGACCGCTCGCTTCGTCGACGACGAGATCGATGCGCGACACCGCGGCGTCGCGAACGTGGCAGCGCAGGAGATAGCCGCCGTCGACGGGGCCGACGGGCGTCACCTCGATGCCGCGGCCGGTGAGCGGCGCCATGGCGACGGTGAGCGACTCGGCCTGGTCGGCGCGCTTCTTGGGCGCGCCCGAGGCGGCGCGCAGGCCGGCTTCGTCGTAGCCGACGCCGTCGATCTTGCCCCACACGTAGTCGTTGACGATGCTGCCGTCGGCGGCGACGCCGAGGTGACGCAGCGCTTCGATCGTTTGGGTCTTCTTGCCGTTGCGCAGGGTGCCGCGCGTCTGCATCGATATCGTCGTGCCGGCGAGCGCCGCCAACTGCGCGCGCTCGGTGGCGCGGGCGCGCGCGAGCACGGCGTCGCCGCGCGCATCGGCATGCGCGAGCCCGGCCGAGGCGACGATGATGACGGCGACGATCGTGCGCGCGGCCTGCATCATCGCTGTTCGCGATCGTAACGATCGATCGCCGCGCGCAGGATCTCGAGCGCCTGCCCGCCGTCGAGATCGGCGCCGACCGCGACCGGCTTGCCCTCGAGCTTCTTGTAGTCCTCGAAGAAGCGGCGGATCTCGAGCATCACGTGCTGCGGCAATTCGGCGAGCGCGTGATAGTCGCGCACCGCCGGATCGTTGACGTGCACGGCGATGATCTTGGCGTCGACGCCGTGCTCGTCGCGCATCTGAAAGCCGCCGATGGCGCGCGCGTCGACGAGCGCGAGCGGCACGATCGGCTCCTGGCCGAGCACCAGCACGTCGACGGGATCGCCGTCCTCCTCGAGCGTGCGCGGCACGAAGCCGTAGTTGGCCGGGTAGTGCACCGCCGAGAAGAGCACGCGGTCGACCTTGAGCAGGCCCGTCTTCTTGTCGAGCTCGTACTTGTTCTTCGAGCCTTGCGGGATCTCGACGACGACGGGGAATCCGTTCGCCAGCTCGGCGCTCGGCGGCAGCGCCACGTCGTGCCAGGGATGCGCCATGCGCGGAATGTAGCACTTCAACCGAGGCGGCGCAGGAGCTCCGCTTCGTCGATGATTTCGCTGCCGAGCTCGCGCGCGCGCTTCAGCTTGGTCGCGCCGGGGTCGCGGCCGGCGACCACGAAGTCGGTGCGCTTGGAGACGCTGCTTGCCACGGCGGCGCCGGCGGCCTCGGCGCGGCGGATCGCTTCTTCGCGCGAGAACGCGTCGAACTCGCCGGTGAGCACGAGGGTCTTGCCGGCGAGCGGGCCGCTCGGCGCCGCGGCCTCGGCGCGCACGCCGCCTCTGGCCAGCTTGTCGACGAGCGCGCCGTTGTCGGCGTCGGCGAACCAGTCGCGCACCGACGCAGCGACGACCGCGCCGATGCCGTCGGCGGCGGCGAGCGCTTCGGGCGTTGCCGCCGCCAGCGCCGGCAGCGACGGGAACGCGCGCGCGAGCGTGCGCGCGGTCGTGGGCCCGACGTGGCGGATGTTGAGCGCGACCAGGAGGCGCCACAGCGGCTGCGCGCGCGCGCGATCGATCGACGCCAACAACTTTTCGGCGCTCTTGGGCCCGACGCCGGCCAGCGAGGAGAGCGCCGCGCGATCGAGCAGGAACAGATCGGCCGGATCGCGGATGCGCTCGTGCTCGAGCAGCGCCGCGGCGGTGCGAAAGCCGAGCCCGTCGATCTCGAGCGTCTCGGCGAAATGATCGAGCCACATGATCGTCTGCGACGGACAGCCGCGCCGATTGGGGCAGCGCCAATCGGCCTCGCCCGCCTTGCGCTGAAGCTCGCTGCCGCACGACGGGCACGCGCGCGGAAACTTCCACGGCACCGCGCCGGCGGGCCGCTCGGCAATGACGGGCGCGACCACTTCGGGGCGCACGTCGCCGGCGCGGCGCACGACGACGAGGTCGCCCTCGCGGAAGTCCTTGCGCGCGACGTCGTCCTCGTTGTTCAGATTCGCGAGCGAGATGGTGGCGCCGCCGACGAACACCGGCTCGAGGACGGCGAACGGCGTGACCTTGCCGCTGCGGCCGGTGTTGACCACGATCTGCCGAAGCCGCGTGGTCCGCTCCTCGGCGGGAAACTTGTAGGCGACCGCCCAGCGCGGCGCCTTGGCGGTGGCGCCGAGCTCGTCGCGCGCGGCGAACGCGTCGACCTTGACGACGACGCCGTCGATGTCGAACTCGAGCGCGTGACGGCGCGCCTGCATCTCGGCGACGTAGGCGAGGATCCCGTCGGCGCCGTCGACGACGCGCGGCCGCTCGATGGGCACGCCCGCCGCGTCGAGAAGGTGCATCTCGGCCGAGTGCGTGCGCGCGCGCCGCGGCTCCACCACCCCCGTGCCCCACGCGACGAAGCGGAGCCCGCGCGTGGCGGTCACGGCGGCATCGTGCTGGCGCAAGCTGCCGGTGGCGGCGTTGCGCGGATTGGCGAAGCGCCGCTTGCCTTCGAGCGACGCGTTGAGCCGCTCGAAGGCGGCGCGCGGCATGAACACCTCGCCGCGGATCTCGGCGAGCGCGGGCGGCGATGGATCGGCCAGCCGTTCGCGTACACCGCCGACGCCGCGCAGGTTCGCGGTCACGTCTTCGCCGACTTCGCCGTCGCCGCGGGTGGCGCCGCGCACGAAGACGCCGCGCTCGTAGACGAGCGACACGGCGAGCCCGTCGAGCTTGAGCTCGCACGCGAGTGCCGGCGCGGCGCCGAGCGCGCCTTCGACGCGCCCGAGCCACGCGCGCAGCTCGTCGGCGTCGAACACGTTGTCGAGCGAGAGCATCGGCGCGCGATGGCGATGCGGCGGTAAATCTCCGTCGGGCGCGCGGTCGCGCACGCGCGCGGTCGGGCTGTCGCTGCTACGCAACGACGGAAACTCCGCTTCGAGCGCGCGCAGCTCGTGCACGAGCGCGTCGTACTCGGCGTCGGCTACCGTCGGCCTTCCAACGGCGTAGCGCGCGTCGTGCCCGGCGATGGCGGCGCGCAGCTCGTCGACGCGCGCGCGCGCCTCGTCGCCGCTCAACGCCACTCGGCGATGACCTCGAGCTCCGTGTCGCCGTCGCCGCGCACGCCGGCGCGCGCTTCGGGAATCGCGAAGGTGCCGGTGTCGTAATAGCGGTTGAACAGGCCGGGCGTGCGGCGAATCAGGAACTCGGGCGAGAGCACGAAGGCGCCGAAGCTCGAGCGCAGGTGCGCTGGCGGATACCAGCCGGCGGCGAGAAAGCTCTCGTGCTCGACGGCGGGCCCGACTTGATCGGGCAGCTTCGCCAGCATCCTTTTGCGCGTGCCGGGCGGACAGACGCGCTCGACGGCGGAGAGGAAGCCGCGGATGGCGACGCCCTCGATCTGCGGGACCTTGGCACCCATGGCGCAGCTTCGATTGTACGTTATAAGGGCTTCGTGGCCGAATACGTCGCCGATCCGTCGCTGACGCTGGCGCGCGCGCGCGACGATTATTTTCGCGTCAACCGCTTCGGCGACGACGGCGGCTACGGCGCCGCGTGGGTCGACGTCACCGTCGGACCGCTCACGATGCCGGTGCCCAACACGGCTTCGCGCAAGCGCGCCGTGCGCTTTCACGATCTGCACCACGCGCTCACCGGCTACGCGACCGATCTGCGCGGCGAGTTCGAGATCTCGGCGTGGGAGATCGGCTCGGGCTGCGCCGATCACGTCGCCGCGTGGATGCTCAACGGCAGCGGCATGGCGGGCGGGCTCTTCTTGATTCCGCGGCGCAGCTTCGCCGCGTTCGTGCGCGGGCGGCGATCGCGCAACTTGTATCGCGCCGCCTACGACGACGCGCTCCTCGGCCGCCGTGTCGGCGAGGTGCGTCGCGAGCTCGGGCTCGACGAGCCGCCGGCGCGCGCGAGTGCCGGCGACGTCGCCTGGTTCACTCTCGCGACCGGAGGCGGATTGGCGGTCGGGCTCGTCTTCACGGTGCTGCTCGTGCCCGTCGCCGTGGTCGCCAACGTAGCGGCGATCTTCCGCCGGCGCTGATGGGGCGGTAAGATCGCCCCGTGAGCCCCGAGCCGCCGTCGTCTTCGACGTTGCCGCCGCCGTCCGCAGCGCTGCGCGCGCGCGTCGACACCATGGGGCCGGTGCGCACGCGCCGCCCGCGCCTGCAGCTCGGCGCCGTCGCCGTCGGCTCGTTGGCCGCGCTGGCGGCGCTGCTCGCGGTCTTCCGCCCGCGCGGCGACTCGTCGTCGCTGCTGGTGATGGGCGTGGCCGCGGTGTGCGCGCTCGCCTTCGTCGCCGAGCTGTGGTGGGCGCTGGTGCCGCCGGCGGGGCAGGTGCTGCCGCTGCGCCCTGGCGCCGGCGTGCGCGTGATGCTGGCGTGGCTGGCGATGGTGACCGCGCTCGTCGTCGCCGGACACGACGTTGCGCGCGATCCACATTTTGTCGCGAGCGCGCGCGCCTGCCTGCTCGTCGGCACCATGACCGCGATCGTGCCGGCGCTCCTGTGCTTGATCTGCTTGCGCCGCGTCGTCGAGATCGGCGGTTGGCGCGTCGGTGCCGTCGTCGGCGGCGCGGCCGGCGCGCTCGGCGCGCTGTGCCTCGAGCTGCACTGCGCCAACACGCACCTCGCCCACGTCGTCGTCGCGCACGGCGGCGCGGCGCTCTTGCCGATCGCGATCTTCGCGCTGGTGACGCGGCGATGACCAGCGAAGCCGAGCTGATGGCGCGCTATTGCGACGGCGATCGCGCCGCGTTCGACGCGCTCTACGCGGCGGTCGCGCCGCGCCTGCTCGGTTTTCTGCAGAAGCTCGTCGGCGACCGCGCGCTCGCCGAGGACGTCTTGCAGGAGACGCTGCTCAAGCTGCACGAGGCGCGCGACTTCTACGTGCGCGGCGCCGATCCGGTGCCGTGGATGTTCACCATCGCGCGCCACACCGCGTTCGACGAGCTGCGCCGGCGCAAGCGCGCCAAGGTGCGCCTCGTCGGCGACGAAGATCGCGCGCCGCCCGAGCCGCGCGCGGAGCTGTCGGGCGCGCCCGAGCTGGGGCGCGGCAGCGACGATCCCGCCGGCGCCGAGGCGTTGGCCGCGCTCGATTCGCTGCCGGCGCCGCAGCGCCAGGCGCTGCTCTTGACGAAGGTCGAAGGGCTCAGCCAGGCCGAAGCCGCGGCGCGCGCCGGCACCACGCCGGGCGCCATCAAGCTGCGCGCGCACCGCGCCTACGTCGCGCTGCGCAAGCTCGTGCGCCGCTCGTAGCGCTTACACCGCGCGCCCGGAATAGAACGTAACAACGACGGTTTCGCCGTCGGGATGCGCAGCGCCGATCGCTTTGCATCGTCGCTTCCCCTTCGCGTACAGGGAGTGAAACTTTCGACCGACGCGGAAGACGACGAGCAAGTCGCGCCACTTGCGGCCACGACTCGAAGCCCATTCGCGCATCGCCACATAACTGCGGATGCGCCGTGCCCGTTCGCCGCGTGCGATGAGCGCGAACGATTCGTAGCCGAGCATCCGCGACGCTTCGTGGAACCAGAGCCGATGCGCGAGCTCGAGCGTGCGCACGCGCTACTTCGGCATGCGCTCGGCGTTGAACTTCTGCTGATGCCAGTACGGATAGGGCAGCGGGCGCGCGCTCACCGCGTCGAGCCGCGCGCGCTCGTCCGTGCTCAGCGACCACTCGGCGGCGCGCAAGTTGTCGGCGAGCTGCCGCGCGTCGCGCGCGCCGACGATCACCGAGGTCACGCCCGCGCGCCCGACCAGCCACGCCAGCGCCACCTCGGCCGGCGACACGCCGCGCGCTTCGGCCACGCGCCGCACCTCGTCGAGGACGGCCCAGCTTCCGTCGTCGATTGTTCCCGGCGCGCCCCACTGCGACAGCCGCGCGTCGGCCGGCGCCGCCTCGCCGCGGCGATATTTGCCGCCGAGAAAGCCGAACGCCAGCGGGCTCCAGACCAACACGCCCACGGCCTCGGACCGGCACGCCGGCAGG
>DASXOU010001111.1:0-4199 GCA_036494045.1 Polyangia bacterium
TTAGATCGATGCGGCGGATGCCGCGGCGCCAGAGGAACGGCGCGATGACCTGCTGGCCGGGATCGAACTTCGGATCGAAAGATCCGCCGCCGTCGACGACCATGATGCGCCCATGCGGCAGCTCGACGACGCAGGCGTCGCCCTGGCCGACGTCGAGGAACGTGGCGGTGAGCGTCTGCGAGTGCGCGCGCGACCACGCGCGCCAACCCGCCGACGCGACGAGCACGAGGACGCAGGCGACGACCACGCGCACCGCGCGCCGGCCGTTGGCGGCAATGGCGATGAGCGCGGCGTACCAGGCGACGATCTCGATGAGATTCGGCGCCGGCAGGCGCCACGCCGGTGCAACGCGGGCGAACCACACGACGAACGCCCCCATCGTCTGCGCCAGCCAGCCGGCGACGTGCAGCAGCAGCCCAGCGCCGGGCACGTGCAGCGCGGCGGCGACGCAGCCGGCGAGCCCGACGGGAACGACGCCGAGCTCGGCGACGGGGACGACGACGATGTTCGACACGATGCCGGCCGGTGCCACCTGCGCGAAGTGCCAGGCGCCGATCGGCACCGTCGCGAGGATCGCCGCCGCCGATGCCGCGACGAGCCGCAAGACCCAGCGCGCGACACGTATGACGACTGCACCGCCGGAGCCGCCCGGCGACCAGCGCGTCGCCAACAAGCTCGTGCCCGCGGCGGCGGCGAACGAAAGCTGAAACGACGGATCGAAGAGCTCGAGCGGCGAGGCGCACAAGATCACGAGCCCGGCGATGGCCAGCGCTTGCGCCGCCGTCGTCCGCCGCCGCACGGCGACGGCGCCCAACCAGGCGAAGGCGACGATGCACGAGCGCACCGTCGCCACCTGCGCGCCGGTCACGAGCGTGTAGGCCCACACCGCCGGCAGCGCCACCATCGCCGCCCAGCGCTGCACCGGCTGGGTCTCGGCCAGCGCCGGCACGCGCACCAAAAGGCGGCGCAGCCCCACGTAGAAGAGGAACGCCGCGATCGCCAGGTGCAAGCCGCTCACCGACAGAACGTGCGAGACGCCGGCGGCGCGGAAGGCGTCGTCGAGCGGGCGTGGCACGTCGCCGCGATCGCCGAGCACCAGCGACTCGACGAGCGCGCCGGCGTCACCGTCGAGCCGCGCGCGCACCTCGGCGAGCATGCGCGCGCGCCAGGCCGCGAGCGCGCGCGCGACGCTGTAGCGCGGGCGCACGTCGAGCCGCGACAACGCCGCGGCGTGCGCACTGGCGACCGCGGCGATCCCAGCCGCGGCAGCGCGACGCGCGGCATCGGGCGCGCCGGGATTGACGAACCCACGCGGCCGCCGCAGCTCGGCGGGCACGCGCACGCGATCGCCGGGCAGGAGCGGCTCGAGCGGCGGCCCGTCGAGCGCGACCAGCACGCGCGCCTCGACCGCGTGCACGGCGCCGTCGCGCTCGACGCCTATTAGATCGATGGGCACGCGCGTGCCCGCGAGCGTGCGCTCCGGCGAATCGGCGACGATGCCCTCGAGGATCCAGCGCTTGCCGTCGACCAGCTCGGGCGGCGGCCGTGGCCGCGCGCCGGCGGCCGCGGCCATGCCGATGGCCAGCGACAGGCCGAGCGCGGCGACGCCGAACAGCCGCTGCCGCCGTGCCGCCAGCAGCATCGCAAGGCTGGCGGCGCCGGCCACGAGCGCGGCGGCGAGCGGCGGCATCGCGAGCCACTCACCGACGGCAATGCCGATCGCCAACGCGAGCGAAACCAGGCCGAGCGCCGAGCTCATGCCGATCTTTTCGTCGGCTCGCCGTAGAAGTTGCGTGACTCGCGAAAAAAAAAAAAACGCAGCGAGCACGAAACTTTTTTCGGCGCTGCACGATAATCGACCGTCATGAGGAGAGCCGCGCTCATCACCGCGCTGTGCGGGGTCGCGCTCGTCGCGCTGACCTGGGCCGCGATCGCGACGGCGCGCGCGCTGCCGGCGTCGCTGCCGCGCCATCTCCTCGTCTACCTCGCCGCCGGCCTGGCGTGGCTGGTGGCGTCGCTCGTCATCCTGCGGCTGCCGGCGTCGCGCGCGCAGCTCATCATCATCGCGGTCGTCGCGGTCGCGCTGCGCGTGCCGGCGTGGTTGGCGCCGCCCGCGCACTCCGACGACGTCTATCGCTACGCGTGGGATGGGCGCGTGCAGCGCGCGGGCATCAATCCCTATCGCTTCCCGCCCGACGCGCCGGAGCTGGCGGCGCTGCGCGACGACGGCTGGGCGCGCATCAACAATCGATCGCTGCCGACGATCTATCCGCCGCTGGCGGAAGCGGCGTTCGCGGCCGCGCCGTCGCTGACGGCGTGGAAGGTGATGGTCGCGCTCGGCGATCTTGGGGTCGCCCTCCTCCTTTATATGGGGCTGGCCGAGCGGCGGCGCGTGCTCTTGTGGGCGTGGTCGCCTCTGGTGGTGATGGAGCTCGGGATGAACGCGCATGTCGACGCGCTCGGCGTGGCGCTGCTCGTCGCCGGGCTGCTCGCGTGGCAGCGCGGGCGATCGACGGCGGCGGGCGCGCTGGTGGCGGCGGCGGCGGCGGTCAAGCTGCTACCGGTGGTGGCACTGGCCGGGATGCGACGGCGCAAGGCGATCGTCGCGGCGGCGATCGTCGCGGTGGCGCTGGCGTTGCCGTACGCGGCGGCCGGTCCGCGCATGAGCGGCAGCCTCGGCGAGTACAGCCGTCGCTGGCGCGTCAACGACGGCGCCTTCGCGGTGCTCTACGCGACCGCCGAGCGGCTGGTCGCGCACACGCGCTTCGCCGCGCGCTACGACATGGCCGACTCGCCGCGGCTGGCGCGCTTCGTCAGCGGGCGCGATCGCGACACGCTCTTTCCCGACGAGGTCGCGAGCTTCGTCGCGCGCGTGTGGGCGGGCGCGATCTTTCTCGCCGTCGTCGCGTGGGCGATGTGGCGGCGGGCGCCGGCAGCGCGGCTCACCGAAGCGGCGATCGGCGCCTTCGTGCTGCTGACGCCGGCCTTGCACCCGTGGTACGTGGTGTGGCTCTTGCCGCTCGTTGCCGTCGGTGGCTCGCCGGCGTGGTTGGTGCTGGCGACGCTGGTGCCGCTCGGGTATCGGCCGCTCGACGGGTGGCTGGCAGGCGGCACGTGGCACGATCCGGTGTGGACGCGCGCGCTCGAGCACGGGCTGACGTTGGTCGCGCTGGCCATTGACCGCTGGCAAGCGTCCGGTATCATCGTGAAATTCGGGGAAACCGAACCCCGGCGGTGGAGGTGGTCCTGAGGGGCATCGCGATCATCGGCCTTCTGGTGGCGTCGACGGCGACGGCGGCTACGGTTCGCGGCACGGTGATGCTTCCGCCCGAGCCGCGCGCGGCCGACCACGATGCGCACTGGCGCGTCGAGAACGGCGTCTTGCCGGTGGGACCGCGTACGCCCGATCCGCGGCTCGACGTGATCGTCGTGCTCGAGGGCGCCGCCAACGCCAAGGCGCAGCTGCCCAACGCGACCGTCGACCTGCACGGGCTCCGGCTCGATCCGCGCGTAGTTGCGATTGCCGTCGGCGGCTCCGTGGAGTTCAAGAACGACGATCGCGTGCCGCACACCTTGTTCGTGGAGAAGGCGACGACGCTGATGCCGGCGACGCCGACGCCGGCGGGGCAGGCGCGCACGCAGAAGTTCTACGCGTCGGGCGAGTATCGCGTGCGCGACGAGGATTACCCGCACATCGATGGCACGGTGCTGGTGCTGCAGACGCCGTACGTCACGCGGCTCGACGACAAAGGCGGCTTCAAGCTCGACGTGCCCGAGGGGAAGTACACGCTCAAGGTCTTCTATCGCGATCGCTGGGCGGTGACGCAGGCGATCGAGGTCACGGGGCGCACCAGCGAGGTCAACGTGCAGGTGCCGGCGGCGACTGCGCCGGCGGCCGCGATGGCGACGGGAGCCAAGCCCTGATGTTCTGGTCGAAGACATGGTTCCTCTTGATCGGGCTCGTCGGCGCGCTGGCGGTCGCGGTGGCGCTTTTGACCGCGCGGCCGATGCAGCGCGATCTCGAGCACGAGACCGGCGCGCGGCTCGAGCGCGCGCAGCACTCGGCGTCGCTGCTGCTCAAGGTCAATGCGCGCAAGTGGATCGACACGGCCGCGCAGGTGGCGACCGACGCGGTGCTGGTCGAGGCGCTCGAGCAGGCGACCAAGGGGCCGGCCGATCTCGGGCTCGTGCACAAGACG
>DASXOU010001112.1:0-2329 GCA_036494045.1 Polyangia bacterium
GCTCGAGCTCATGCGCGTCCTCCGCGACCCATCCGACTCCGCCGCCCGCCAGGCGCTGACGTCGCTGCGCGCGCAGCGCGATCTCGCCGAGGCCCACCTACGCCAGCGGGTGGTGCGCGCCTCCCGCGCCGGCATCGTCAGCGACCTGCGCGCCCACGCGGGCGAGCGCCTGGCCCCCGGCGACCTCATCGCCTCGATCGTCGGCGACTCGGCGCCGGTCTCGCTCACCGCGGTGCTGCCGGGCCGCTATCGCCCGCAGCTCAAGCCGGGCATGCCGCTGCGCTTCGAGCTCGACGGCGATCGCTATCGCTATCACGATCTGACCATCGAATCGGTCGGCGACGACGTCGTCGGCCCCGCCGAGGTGCGCCGCTTCCTCGGCGCCGACGCCGCCGACACCGTCGAGGTCAAAGGCCCGCTCGTGCTCGTGCGCGCCCGCCTCGAGCCGCGCCTGCGCCAGGGCGGCCAGGCCAGCCGCTACTTCGACGGGCTTCCCGGCCGCGTCGACGTCAAGGTGCGCTCCGAGTCGATCCTCGTCGGGCTCGTCCCTGCCTTGCGCGCGGTGCGCCATGCCGACTGACGCCGCCGCCCGCACGCTCGCCGGCCGCTATCCGTCGCTGCGCCGCCTCGGCGAGCGCCTGCGCGCACGTCGCGTGCCGTTCGTGCGCCAGCTCGCCGCCACCGAATGCGGCGCCGCCTGCCTGGCGATGGTGCTCGGCCTGCACGGCAAGAGCGTGCGGCTCGAGGAGATCCGTGAGCTGGCCGGCGTCGGGCGCGACGGCCTGAGCGCGCTCGCCATCGTGCGCGCCGGCCAGGCGCTCGGCCTGCGCGGCCGCGGCGTGCGCGTCGAGCCGCGCGATCTCGCGGCGCTGCCGGCCGGCGCCATCCTGCACTGGAACCTGAACCACTTCGTCGTCTTCGCCGGCGTGCGCAAGGACCACGTCGAGATCGTCGACCCGGCCCGCGGGCCGCAGCTCGTCAGCGACGCCGAGGTGCGCAAATCGCTCAGCGGCGTCGCCATCGTTTTCGAACCCGCCGAGAGCTTCGTCGCCGGCGAGCGCCCGCGCCGTCCCATCTTCGCGCAGCTCGCCGCCGAGGTGTGGCGCGCCGGCGACTGGTCGCGCATCGTCGTCGTGTCGCTCATGTTGCAGTTGTTCGCGCTCGGCGTGCCGCTGCTCACCGGCGCGGTCGTCGATCGCGTGGTGCCGCGCGGCGATCTGCACCTGCTCGGCGTCATCGGCCTGGCGCTCGCCACCGCTGCGCTCTTCCAGCTGGTCGCGTCGCTGGTGCGGGCGCATTTGCTGCTCAACCTGCGCACGCAGCTCGATACGCGCATGACCGTCGGCTTCCTCGATCACCTCTTGCGGCTGCCGTACGCCTTCTTTCAGCTGCGGCCGACCGGCGATCTGTTGATGCGCCTGAACAGCAACGCGACCATCCGCGAGATCCTCGCCTCGGGTGTGCTCTCCGCGCTGCTCGACGGCAGCATGGTGCTCGTCTACCTCGGGCTCGTCTTCCTGGTACAGCCGTCGATGGCGCTGTTGGCCTTGACGCTCGGGGTCCTGCAGCTCGCCGTCCTCGTGGCCACGCAGCGGCCGCAGCGCGCTCTCATGTCGCGCGCGCTGCAGGTGCGCGCCGCGCAGGAGAGCATGCTCGTCGAGACCGTGGCCGGGATCGAGACGCTCAAGGCGATGGGCGCCGAGCAGCAGGCCGGCGAGCGCTGGTCGAGCCTCTTCGTCGACCAGATGAACGTGGAGCTGGCGCGCGGCCGCCTAGCCGCGGCGGTCGACGCGCTTTCGGGCCTGTTGCGCACGACCTCGCCGCTGGTGCTGCTGGTCTACGGCGCGACGCAAGTGCTCGACGGCCACCTCAGCCTCGGCACCATGCTCGCCGTGCAGGCGCTGGCGCAGGCGTTCCTCGTGCCGCTCGGGGCGCTCGTCAGCGCCGGCTCGCAGCTGCAGCTCCTGTCGAGCTACGTCGAGCGCATCGAAGACGTGCTCGCCGCGCCGCCCGAGCAGGCGCCGCGCCCGCGGCCGGCGCCGCGCCTGGGCGGCCGCATCACGCTCGACCGCGTGTCGTTTCGCTATCACGGCAACGGGCCGGTCGTCATCGACGACGTGTCGGTCGCCATCGAGCCGGGCAGCTTCGTCGCCATCGTCGGCGCCTCCGGCTCGGGCAAATCGACGCTCGCCAGCCTGCTGCTCGGGCTGCATCAGCCGACCGGCGGGCGCGTCCTGTACGACGGGCTCGAGCTCGCCGAGCTCGACCTCCCGAGCGTGCGCCGGCAGCTCGGCATCGTCACGCAGCGTTCGTACGTGTTCGGCACGTC
>DASXOU010001113.1:0-3805 GCA_036494045.1 Polyangia bacterium
GCGGCGGGGCGAGGTAGCGCTCGACGTGCAGGATCTCCGCCGTCGAGCGCGGCGGCCGCGCGAAGGCGTCGTTGACCGCGAGGAAGCCACCGCGCTGGTACAGCTCGCCGACGAACCGCGCGCCGAGCGCGTACGAAAAGAAGTCGTCGTCGTGGAGCGACTTCGGCTCGAGCGCCGTCGTTCGCGCCAACATTTCTCCTATGCTGCTGCTCAGCGGTTTGCCCGCGAGGCTGAGGATGAAGGCGGCCGCGGTGACGACCGCGTCGCCTTCGCGCAGCGCCTTCACCGCACGCGATCGATCGAGCTCGGTGGCGGAGATGGACAGCGCCGGCAGCGCGTGCATCTGGATCGCGTGCTCGAGCTCGTGCGCCAATAGCTCGACACGTCGGCCCGGGCTCCCTTTTTCGGCTGCCGACCGTCGCAGCACGACGCGGTCGCGTTCCGGCTGGAAGAAGCCCAACATGGCTTGGCAGCTGCGCTGATGCGCCGTCTGTGCGGATGCGGCACGGCCCGACGCGCGCCACTCTGCTTCGTCGCCGGTGTGGGCGAAGCTCGCGCTCGCCTGGGCCACGCAGGCGGCAACGAAGTCGGCGTCGTCGAGGACGGCGAGGGTCGGGCGCGTCGTCAGCGAGAGCCCGCGCACGACGGCGATCGCGTCGAGCATGCTTTGGATGCTGCTCAGTTGGCGCGCCGCTTCCTCGTGCAACGCGCTCGCCGGCGACGGCGGCGCGGGCGCGACGATGGGCGCGGGACGATGCGCGCAACCGCTGCTCACGCCGATCCACGCCAACATCAAGACGAGCGCCGCCCGTAACTTGCTCACCCCCGGCAGTATAATGGAGCGATGCGGGTGGCGTCGGAGCCGTGTGCGGGGCAGCGCGTGTTCGTCGCGTCGCGCGCGGCCGCCGTCGAGCTCTGGGGCGACGGCGGCCTCGGCGAGATCGCCGAGCACCTCGGACCCGACGTGCGCGGCGCGCTCATCGACTCGGCGCTGATCACCGATCCGTGGCTGCCCGAGCGCTTCGTGATGGCCTGGCAGGAGGCGGTGTTCGCCGGCCCGGCGCGCGGCAGCGACGAGGAATTCCGCCGCTACGTGCACAAGGTCGTCGACGCCGGCTTCGGCCGCGTGCGGCGCCTGCTGGTGAACCTGGTGACGCCGGCGACGCTGTGCACGCGCGCCGCCGAGCTGTGGCACGACGAGCACACGCACGGGGAGATCAGCGCCACGCCGACCGGCCGCGTGGTCGTCATCCGCTTGCGCGAGCATCCGTACGTGACGCGGCCGATCGCGCGCCTCGTGATGGCCGAGAGCCTGGTGCACGCCGCGCGTCTCACCCGCGCCAAGCACGTCGACCAGCATCACCGCGTCGACGGCGACGCCCTCGAAGTGCGCCTCACGTGGTCGTGACGGCGACAAACTGGCGCGCCTCATTGCGCGATCGCGGCTACGCACACTTTCCACGCGCCGTGCCCTCCGCGCTGCTCGATGCCGCGCGCGCCGCGATCGCCGAAGACCTGCGCCTGCGCTATGACGCCGCGCGCGAGCGCGAGTACGGCAGCCGTACCTATTGTCCACAGATCACGGCGTCGGGGCCAATCATGGATCTCTACGAGCGGCCGCCGGTGCGCGACATACTCGACGAGGCGATCGGCTTCGACGCGCTCGGGCACAGCGACGGGCAGATCGCCATCCGCTGGGCGCGCAACGTCGATCGCGAGTATCCGCCCGACTGGCACATCGATGGCATCTCGAGCCCCGATAATGGCGTGCCGCCCGGCGCGCTCGACACGCTGACGGCGGTCGTCGGCGTGTTTCTCTCGACGCAGCCGCGCGCGTTCGCCGGCAACCTGACGGTGTGGCCGGGCTCGCATCGAATGCTTGCGCGACACTTTCGCACGAGCGGCCCGCAGTCGCTCTACGATCCGCTGCCGCAGCTCGACCTCGGCGCGCCCGAGCAGCTCGTCTGCGAGGCAGGCGACGTCGTGCTCATGCATTACCAGCTCGCGCATACGGCTGCCGTCAACACCTCGCACGTCGATCGCATCGCGGTCTACTTCCGAACGCTGCTTCGCGACGTCGACGAGGGACGCTGGGATCGC
The DNA here is from genome assembly GCA_036494045.1 of Polyangia bacterium. Classification (GTDB taxonomy): domain Bacteria; phylum Myxococcota_A; class Polyangia; order Palsa-1104; family Palsa-1104; genus JAQBQH01. Next base: position 2,101 of record DASXOU010001113.1, read on the forward strand.
TGGGAATGCCTCGCGGATCCGTGGCGCGGCTGGCGGATCAGCGACGCTTGACCTGGGGGTAACGGAAGCAGGTCGTCAGGTGGTCGTTGACGAGGCCGCACGCCTGCATCCAGGCGTAGACGATGGTGGGCCCGACGAAGCGGAAGCCGCGCGCCGCCAGCGCCTTCGACAGCGCCTTCGATTCGGCGCTCGCGGCCGGGATCTGCGCCCGCCGCGAGAACCGGTGGTCGCGCGGCTTGCCGTCGACGAACGACCAGCAGAAGCGCGCGAACTCGCCGTCGCCGAATTCGAGGAACGCGCGCGCACTGCCGATGGTGGCGTCGACCTTGGCGCGGTTGCGCACGATGCCGGCGTCGGCCATGAGGCGCGCCACGTCGCGCGCGCCGAAGCGCGCCACCTTCGCCGGATCGAATTCGGCAAACGCGCGGCGAAAATTCTCGCGCTTGCGCAGGATCGTGATCCACGACAGGCCGGCCTGGAATCCGTCGAGGATCAGCTTTTCCCAGAGCGCGCGGCCGTCGCGCTCGGGCACGCCCCATTCGCGATCGTGATAGTCGCGGTAGAGCGCATCGTCACCGACCCAGGCGCAGCGCTTTACGTCCATCGGCGAGCGAGCGCGATCAAGAGGAGCATCAACATGGCTTCCCCGGCCGCGGTGCCGCCGCCGGCGGCGCTGCAGTCGAGCCCGCGGTTGACCGGCGCGGCGACGAACACCTTGGCCGTCGTCGAGCCGCCCTCGGGCAGGACCGAGCGCACGTCGGTGCCGTCGCGGTTGGCGACCATGACGCCGCCGCCGGTGGCGGTGCCGTCGACGGGCGCCTGCGTCCAGGTGAGCTGCTTGCCGCCGGCGATCCAGGTCGGGCCGATGTCGTCGAAGCCGGGCGACGAGCCGACGAAGCGCGAGGGCGCGACGCTGCCGTCGACGGGCACGAGGAAGATGTCGTGCGCCGCCGAGCCCGCCGACTCCTGGCCGGCGAACGCGAGCGTCACGCCGTCGGGCGAGAGCGCGAAGTCCCAGGCGAAGCCGCCGGACGGCTCGTCGGCGAGCACGGTCGCCGCCGTCGTCGAGCAGCTGGTGCCGGAGAGCCGATAGAGGATGGTCGCGCCCGGCGGATTGGCGGTGCGCGACTTGACGCCGCCGGTCGCGACCCACGCGCCGCCGATGTTCTCGAACTGGTTGATCACCTGCATCGCGCTCGCGTCGCTGGCCGCGTCACAATCGACGATGACGGTTTTGCCGGCGCCGTCACCCGCGCCGTCGGCGTCGCTGGCCGAAGCGATCTGCAGGTGCGGCGTCGAATTCGTCGACGTGTCCTCGACCCACGCCACGTGGGTCTCGTCGATCCATTGCGGCGGCGCCGTCTTCAGCTTGGCCGCCGAATGCACGACGTGGCGCGCCGTGCCGTCGATGGCGGCGGTGATGAGCTGGCTCGTCGACGCGGAGTCGATCCAGGCCACGCGCGCGCCCGCGGGCGAAAAGCGCGGCACCAGGTGCTGCGCCGTCGGCGTGGCGTCGAGGCGCACCGCCGGATGCGCGCTGCAGTCGCCGTTCTCGTCGCCGAGGAGGAGCTGATGCTCCGCGGCGGTGACGTTCTCGAAGGCGACGCGCGCCGGCATGCCGTCGGCGTAGAAGACGCGCGTGCCGACGGTGCCGGGCGTGTCGGCATAGGTGCCGCGGTTGGCGACGCCGGCGTCGCCGTTGCCG
>DASXOU010001114.1:0-4676 GCA_036494045.1 Polyangia bacterium
CCGCTCATATGCGTCAACGACACGCCGTCGTAATTCGATCGGATGCGCTTCCGCCATACCCGCGTTAGATCAAACTTCGATCCCTCGCGCAACTAAGATCAACTCAATCGAGCACAGGGATTAGGGCGACGTCGGCGCGTCGACGACGACCGGCGCGCCGCTGCGAAAACCGTCGATGAAGCTGACCGCGAGGGCGTGCGCCTGCACGATCGGATTGTCGAACGACCCGGGCGTCGCCAGCTTCACGAACGGCGGAAACGGCGGCATGTACGTGCGCTGCCCCGTCTGCCCGGTGAACATGCCGTGGCTCGCCGGATCGAGCTGCACCACCGCGCGCAGCGGCGTCGCCATGTACGGCGCCTGCGCCTTGGGCAGCGTCGTGACCTCTTCGAGCGGATGCGAGCCGGCGCTCAGCGTCACCTCGGTCGCGCCGAAGCCCGCCGCCAATCCCTGGTTCGACGGATTCGGCACCGTCTGATCGAGATACGCGAACAAGAAGAGCACGCTCTTGGTCGGATCGGCGACGGCCGACAGCGCCAGCCCGTCGCCGGGATCGATCACCTGCTGCACGAGGTTGAGCGACATCTGCGCGCGCGTCGGCTCGTTGACCGGATCGTTGACGTCGACGTCGGTGTCGAAGGCGCCGGCGATGAACGGCTGCAAGAGCGTCGCGAAGTCGGGCGCGTTGGGCGCCAGATCGGTCAAGATGCCGCCGCCGCCGACGTCGAGCACCGCGGCCTCCAGCATCGGATCGACGGCGAGCACCGCGGCGCCCATGATCGATCCGAACGACTCGCCGGTGTAGACCAGCTTGCTGCCGTCGAACGTGAGGCCCGTCAGCGACGGCAGCGCCGTCGCCACCGCGCTCAGGTCGCCGCCGCGCGCCAGCCGCACCTCTTGCATCAGATCGATCTCGGCCTGGCGGAAGTTGTCGCGGATGTAATGCGGATCGACGGGCAAGACGTTCTGCGTCGAGTCGCCGGCGAAGTCGAAGAAGTACTGCACCGCGCCCGCCGCGGTCGGATCGCCGATGCCGTCGTGGCCCGGCTGCCCCGACAAGTTGAACACGTTGTCGACGGCGCCGGGCATCCGCGAGCCGTGCCACAGCTCGTCGATGCCGAGCGTCGCGTAACCGCGCGCCGCGTAGTCGTTGGCGACGACCAGCGCCTCGGAGCGATCGCCGTTGATGCCGTGCTGGAAGATGACGACCGGCGTATCCGCGTACGACGCGCGCAAGGGAACGATCAGGATGAAGGGGATGTGATCGGTCAGCTTGATGTCCTGATTGTCGTCGAAGACGCCGAGCGTCTGCGGAGTCGCCGACAAATAATTCGGCGAATCGAAGTGCCCGACCACGACGGCGGCGATGTTGGTGTGCAAGACGCCGCCCGACGGCGGACGTCCCGGCTTCGTCGTCGTCGCCGGGCCGCCGAAGATGTCGTCGAGATCGGTCGGCGTCTGAAAGACGAGATCGACGGTGGCGACGGGCGGCATGGCCGCGAGATCGGTCTGCGCTTTTAGCGCCCACGCGCTCACAGTCTGCGTGGTGAACGCCGTCGCAGCGATCGGCTTGACGTGCGCGTCGGCGAGCGCGGCTGCCAGCTTCTTGTATGACGGCTGCGTGCCCCACTTGCCGCGTCCGGCGATGGCGTCGCTCATCACCGACGACGGATGCAGCATGTGCCCCTTGGCGTCGTGCACGCCGCCGGTGACCCAGCAGCCGTACATGTGATGCTCGAGCATCGTGGTGCCGAGCGGCGCGATGGCCACGAGCTGCGTCGTGTCCGAGCGATAGAAGAGCGGGAACGAGAGCGTCTTCGACGGATCGTCGAGATCCACGACGGTCGCGGCGGCGCCGTCGTCGACGACGAGATCCTCGCTCACCGGAAAGAAGATCGAGCGCGTGTTGGAAAATCCGTCGGCGGTCGAGAGCGTGGCGGCGATCGACGTCAGGTTGTCCTCGACGTTGGAGTCGAAGGGGAACGGCGTCGACACTTGCAGCTTGCCGTCGCTGCCGAGGACGGCGTCGGACGGCCACGGCAGCGCGCGCAGGTCGAGCGAGGTGCCCATGATCGCTTCAGGTCCAGAAGTGCCGGAGCAGCCGACGGCGGCGACGAGCGCGAGAAGGACGAGAGGCTTTTCTGACATCGCGGTAGACTGTACAACCTTCGCCATGATGCGGAAACGGGCAACCGACGTCGTGATCACCGGCGCGGCCTCGCTCACCGTCGCTGCCGGCGCGTCGATCGTGCCCGCGCGGTGGGTCGGCAACCCGGCGCGCCTGTCGCGCATGGATCGATTGTGCGGGCTGGCGCTGGTCGCGTGCGACGGCGCGCTCGGCGACGCGGCGCTGACGCCGACGGCGGCGGAGTGGAACGGCGAGCGCACCGCGATCGTCTTCGGCACGGCGTTCGGCTGCCACGCGACCAACGAGGATTACTATCGCGGCCTCGTGCGCGAAGGCGCGAGCGGCGCCAGCCCGCGCCTGTTCGCGTACACGCTGCCGTCGTCGCCGGTCGGCGAGATCTCGATTCACTACGGCGTGCGCGGGCCGACGCTGGTGGTGACCAACGGCGCGCCGAGCGCGATCGACGCGCTCGCCGAGGGCGCGGCGCTGGTGGCCGAGGGGCGCGCCGATCGCGCGCTGGTGTGCGCGGCCGAGGTGGCGACGCCTTTGCTCGCGGCGATCGTCGGCGGTGCGCTCGTCGACGCCGCGGCGGCGCTGGTGATCGAGCGGGCGGCCGATGCCGGCGCGCGTGGCGCGACCCCGCGCGGGCGCCTCGTCGGCAGCGCCGCGGCGTTCGGCTCGGTGCGCGACGTGGTCGACGCCGCGCTCGCCAACGCCGACGTGCCGTCGTCCGCCGCACGCCGCCTCGACGATGTTCCCGGCGCGCTCGCCGCCGCGCCGCTGATCGCGCTCGCGCGCTTCCTCGCCGCCGGCGAACGCGACGCGTTCGTGCTCGTCCGTGCCGCCGACGACGGTGGCGCCGCCTCCGCCGCCGTCGTGGCCACCTGATGGCGGATCTGACCGCGCTGACGCCACACATCGCGCGCGTGGAGCTGATGAACGCTACGCGCAGCAACATCTACGTCGTGCGCGGCGACGACGGCGACACCCTCGTCGATCCCGGCCCGGTCGGCACCGCGCCGCTCCTCCTCGCGCTCGATCGCCGCGGCGACTGCCGACTCGCACGCGTGATCGTCACGCACGCGCATCCAGCGCACGCCGGCTCGGCGGCGCGCGTCGCCCGCGGCACCGGCGTCCCCGTCTTCGTGCACGCCGACGACGCGCCCTACCTCGACGGCACGCACGAGCCGCTCTTGCCGTCGGGCCGCCGCGGCCAGCTCATGGCCGCCCTCGGCCGCGTCGTCGACTTGTGCCCGCCGGTCTATCGCCTGGAGCCGCTGCCGCCCCTACTCGCCGGCCTCCGCGTCATTCCCACGCCCGGTCACACCCCCGGCCACGTCTGCCTCTGGCATGAAGAGGACGGCGCGCTCTTGTCCGGCGACGCGATCATCGTCGACGGCACCGATCCGGCGTTGCCGTCGTCGTCGCTGTCCCACGATCCGCCACGCGCGCGCTCGTCGCTGCGCGACCTGCGCGACCTGCCGATCCGGCATCTTCTCCCCGGCCACGGCGCGCCGATCCTCGAAGACGCCCACACGCGTATCACCGCGCTGCTCGACAGAATCGGCGCGTAGCTACGATTTTCCGTGGCGGCCTTCGCCGCCGACGAATTTTTCCACGCCTTCGCGCGCGTGCGCCAATGACGTCCATCCGTGCTTGAACTCGTTATCCATCGCCTCGGGCAGCGTCATGCCGAACTGCTCGTACGCCGACAACCGATCATTCCTCATACAAAGCTGCGGCAGCGCGGCGAGCTCTCGCGCGAGCGCTTCGGCAGCGGCGCGCGATTCCCCACGCGGCACCACGCGGTTCGCCAGCCCCATCGCCAGCGCCTCGCTGGCGCCGACCGCGCGCCCCGTCAGGATCAGATCGAGCGCGCGCGACAATCCGATGAGCCGCGGCAACCGCACCGTGCCGCCGTCGATGAGCGGCACGCCCCAGCGACGGCAGAAGACGCCGAGCGTCGCATCCTCCTCGACGACGCGCAGATCGCACCAGCAGGCGAGCTCGAGCCCGCCGGCGACGGCGAAGCCGGCCACCGCCGCGATCATGGGCTTGCGCAAGAGAAAGCGCGTCGGCCCCATCGGCGCGTCGCCGGTCGGCTCGACGCGATTGGGCGCGCCGGCGGCGAGCGCCTTTAGATCGGCGCCCGCGCAGAAGTTGCCGCCGTCGCCGAAGAGGACCGCGACGTGCGCGCCGTCGTCGGCTTCGAAGGCGCGAAACGCGTCGGCCAGCGCGTCGGCGTGCGCGCGATCGACGGCGTTGCGCACCTCGGGTCGATGCAAGATCACGGTCGTGACCGCGCCCGTTTTTTCCACGCGTACCGGCATCAGCTCTTCTCCTCGTCGCCAATGAGCTCGTCGAGCGTCACACTTTTCAAGCCGCGCGCCGACAACGCCGACAGCAGCGCCGTCAGCGCCGCCGCCGCCACCGGCTCGCGCCCGCCGCGCTCGACCGCGTCGTGCAACACCAAGATTGCGCCCGGGCGCGCCGCCGCGATCAGCCGCGCCGCCGCCTGATCCGCCGTCGTCGACGCGCGTCCGTCGCG
>DASXOU010001115.1:0-6717 GCA_036494045.1 Polyangia bacterium
AGGGCACGATCGACTCCGCGCCCGTGCACAAGGTCCACGAGAAGTAGACCATGAGCTCGCCGGTGTAATTGAGCTTGCGCCCGATCCCCCAGAACCCCGACACCAAGAGCTTGCCCCCGACGGTCTCGGGCGTCTTGCCCCAGATCGGCGCCGACGGATTCTCCTTGTAGTCGTGCTTCTGCTGATTGGTTCCGCGGAACACCCACAGCCCGACGGCGAACAGCGCGCACAGCGCCGCCGCCTCCCACGTCGCCATCGGATTGGGACTGCGCAGGACGAACCAGCCGCCGATCGAATAGAAGAACGGCACGAACGGCGCATCGCCCCACACGAGCATGAAGCCGAACTTCTCGGCGATCACGTCCCACGTGTGCAGCATCCCGTACTCGAACTGGAAGTAATTGAAGACGTAGATCGTGAAGAACGCCTGATACAGCATCATGCGCGTCGTCAGGTGGCCGAGCGTCTCCCACTGCACGACGGCGAACGACAGGTTGAGCGCGAGCAGCCCAATCAGCGACGGGACGTACGCGAACATCTTCAGGTCCACGCCCCACAGCTCGGGATTGAGCTCGGCGCCGAACCACAGATCGTGCGCGATGCTGCCGACGGGCAGCCCGCGCGCGCGCTGGTTTCGCCGCCCGCGCACGAACAGCCACACGGTCTCGACGATCGCCAGCACGTTGCCGACGACGAGCAGCGGCCAGAACAGCCGATGCACCGCCGACAGCGAAAAGAGCCGCGTCGCCTGCCCGACCGTGACGAACGCGCAGAACAGCAGCAAAATGACGAACGCGTTGAGCTTGTAGGTCTTGCGCGTGCCGTCCTTGAGCAGCTGCCCCTCGTGCATCTTGCCGGGCACGATCTTCCTGAGCACGAACAGCCCGCCGACGAACGCGACCCACAGCGCGGTCGCTCGTCCCAAATCTTCCATCGTCATCGCAGGGAGATTACATCAGGAGCGAACGATCAGTGATTGCCGATCATCGCGCGGACGGCGCGCATTTCCTCGACGAGCGCGCGCATCGGCGGCTTGGTGTGATCGATATCGATCTGCGCGTCGAGCGCCTTGATGGCGTCGCTCGACGTCTTGTCGGCGATCTTGCCGATGCCGAAGAGGACCGCCAACCGCACCACCGGCTCGCGCGTCGGCAGCTTCTTCAACAGGCCCGGCAGCGCCGGCTTGCCCATGCGCGAGAGCATGAACGCCGCCTTCTCCTGATGCGGCAAGCTGGCGTCGGTGTCGAGCACCGTCGCGTAGCAGGTCACGTCCTTGCCGCACTTCTTGGCCACCTGGAGGCGCACGGCGTCTTCCTTGAACTCCTCGGGCGCCGCCTTCTCCGCCGCCGCCACCGGCGCGAACGCCGCCGCTTCCGCCGCGCCGCCGAGGCGCGCGTAGGACATGGCCGCGGCCAGCCGCACGTCGGGATACTTCTCTTTGTCCTTCACGACGTCGCCGGTCTTGGCCACCTGCAACAGCGTCGGCAGCGCCGACGGATCGCCCGCGAAGTTGAGCGACTCCGCCGCCGAGATGCGCACCTTGAAGTCGCGCTTGGCGTCGGTGAGCACGCCGATGATCTCCTTGGTCGTCGCCGGATCGGCGATCATGCCCAGCGCGTACAGCGCGCCGGTGTGGTTGTCGCCCTTCTGCGGCTTCTTCAGCTCGGCCAGCATCATCGGCACCGCCTCCTTGGCGCGCAGGTCGCCGAGGATGAGCGCCGTCTTCTGCTCGATGACGCCGGGACGGAACTCGTACTTCTTGGCGTCGGCTTCGAGCTCCGCGTCCTTGTGCTCGTGCGCGTTCATGAGCGGCTGCACCGCCGGCTTGCCGATCTGCAAGAGCGAGACGCGGCACTGGTTGAAGATGTTCGCGCCGCGACCGGTCATGAAGAGCCCACGAATCAGCGCCGGCACCGCGGCGGCATCGCCGAGGTTGCCGAGCTCGACGGCGGCGACGCTGTTCAGGTAGAAGTCCTGATCGTCGGCCGGCGTCGTCAGCACCTTCGAGATCGCCGGCGCCGCTTTGGGATCGTGAATCTTCGCCAGCGACTGCATCGCCGACTGCTTGACGATGTTCGCGCGCGTCTTGATCGACAGCGGCTTCTCGAGCGCCTTGATCAGCGGCTCGACCGCCGACGGATCGGGCGTCTCGCCCAGCGCCGCCGCCGCCGTCGCCGCGTTGTCATACGACTCGTCGGTGTACTCGAGCGAGTCGATCATGACCGGCACCTGGCGCTTGTCCTTGAAGGTGGCGATCGCCTTGAGCACCTCGGGGTCGTGGTTCTTCTTGTAGAACGCGATCAGCGGATCGACCGCCGCCGGGTCCTTCAAGCGCACCAGCTCGCGCACGGCGTCCTTCTGGTCCACCGGCGAGTCGAGCTTCTTGATCCAGGTCTGCGGATCACGCGGATCACTCACGCATCCAGCGAGCGAAATGCCGAGCGCCAAAACGAGTACGTGCCGCATCAGCCCCTCCGGCGATTTGAACGGAAAAAGAAAAAGGCGCCGAAAGGATATCCCCTTCGGCGCCTTTTGGGCAACAACTTACCGACGGTGAATTAACCGCCGCCCTTGGACTTCTGCTGCACGGCGAAATTGACGTTCTGATATCCGGCCATCGAGCACGAGTACATAACCTTTTTGACGACCTTGAAGTCGACGCCCTTGTCCGCCTGGACGATGACCATGCCCTTCCACTCGTCAGACGGGTGCAGGAGCTTGTAGTTGTTCTTCAGGGTCACCATCTCGTCGTGGAGCTCGACGATCTTCCAGTCCGCCGTGTTGTCCTGATTGAGCACGGACGCGTCGGCCACCATGCGGCCGTTGAGCGTGACCGAGTCCTTCGACACGGCGATGATCGGCGCCTGCTCGAGGTCGCGGAAGTTCTGCGCCTCGGGCAACACGATGTTCTTCTGCACCGACAAGAGCTCGCCCGACGCCGAGAACGTCATGAGCAAGAAGACGGTGAGGATCATGAGCATGTCGACCATCGACGTGATGTTCAGCTCGGCGTAGGTCGACTTCTTGCCGTGCGCGTTGCCGCGCACGAACTTGAGCGGGATGAACTTCCGGAGCCGCGGCCCCGGAGACTCCATCAGCTTCGGCTTGTTGAAGTTGTCGGCGCTCATGGCTACATCGCCGCTCCCTTGTCCCCGAGGCTCACGTCCGGGAACTTGTTCGACAGCACGACGTCCATCGTCTTGATGATGTTGTTGTAGATGACGTCGTCGTCGCTCTTGACCTGGATGTCGTTCTTGTCCGGATACGCCGTCTTCGCGTCCTTGAGCGTGTCGGCGAGCTTGACGTAGTCGTACTCTTCACCCTTCTTCGGGATTGCCGTGTCCTCGCCCGTCGACTTGTGGAAGGTGTAACCGTCCTTGTCGATGAACAAGGTCAGCTGTACGACGTTCTCCGGCGGCTTCTCGTCCGTCGCTCCTGTCGACGACGGTCCCTTCTGCTGCACGTCCATGCGGGCCAGCTGCGTCCACACGGCCGTGATCAGAAGAAACGAGATGCAGCACGACAACAGGTCGATGAACGGAACCAGGTTCAACGAGGCATCGAGCGGCTTTTTGCCGCCTTTGCCAGTTGGAGTAGGTGCCGCGCCGCCCATGTTACGCCGCCTTCATCGCGTTGCGATGACCGACGACCATGTTGACGACCTGAACCGAAACCTCGTTGATGTCGTCGAGGATCGTCTGCGTCCAGCCGTTGAGCACCGAGAACGCGAGCAGCGCCGGGACGGCCGTGATGAGACCGAACGCGGTGCAGTTCATGGCCTCCGAGATGCCCTTGGCGAGCAGCGTCGCCTTCATCGACGGATCGACGCCGGCGACACCGGCGAACGAGTTGATGAGGCCGATGATGGTGCCGAGGAGACCGACGAGCGTAGCGACGTTGCCGAGCATGGCGAGGTAGCCGGTGCGCTTCTCCAGGCGCGGAATCTCGCGGAGAGCTGCCTCGTCCATCGCCGCCTGCACTTCGGCGTCGGGGCGGTTGAACTTGGTGAGGCCCGCCTGGATGATGCGCGTGATCGGGGTCGGGTTGCCCGAGCAGACCTTGATGGCGCCCTGGATGTTGCCCGCCATGATCTGGCTCTTGAGGAGCGCCAACAGCTTCTCTTTGTCGATGCCCGCCTTCTTCAAGTAGACGATGCGCTCAACGATGATCGCCCAGACGACGATCAGGATGACGAGGATCGGCCACATCGGCCAATCGCCTTCGCGGAAGTGATCGGCCAGCGCTTTGAGTGCGGACATCGCGGTTCCTCCGTGGGAGTTGGGTACCGAGGGACGGCATAGCAGGGCCGATGCCAGCCGCTGAAGTGGCCGGCGGGCGGGCAGTTCCGGAGTTTGCGGGCATCGCTGCCGCGTAGCCAGTCGCCCCGGATCGGGGCAATTCGCTACGGCCAAAAATCCCGCCGAAAAATTCCGCCGTCGGGGAACGCGTGCGCGACTGTGGTGTCGAAGCTATATATGGAGTCCGCGCCCACATGAGCTGGCCTCGTTTGGTGGATCTGATCGCAGTGGCGGCCGTCGCCATCGTCGTGTTGCTGCCCAGTGGATCGATCGTCGCAAAGCCCGCGCTCGTCGGTGACAAGATCGAGCTCGATCGTGTTGCCGCGCTCGAGGACGCGCGCTTCTCCGATCCGACGAACGTCGACAAGGCGCTCGCGCTCGCCGACGCGTACCTGCGCGCCGATCATCCGGAGTGGTCGCTGGCGACGACGGCGGCGTTCGTCGACTCCGGCGATCATCGCGTGCACCTGGCGCGCGCGACCGCGTACGCCGAGCGGCTGCAGGCCAACGAAGCCGTCGCCGAAGCGGCGCGCGCCAACGCCGATTGCGATCGGCAGGGCGCGGCCAGGTGCGACGCGTCCGAGCACGTGCGCATCGGCGTGGTGGCGGCGCCGATGCAGGCGCTCATCGACGCGAAGATCGATCCGCGGCGCGATCCCAAAGGCGCGCGCGCGGCTGTGGCGGGCGTGCTACACGCGACCAAGGCGAACCAGCTCGTGCGCGACAAGGCGCGCGAAGACAAGAAGTCGTCGGCGCCCAAGAAATAGGCGGCGAACGAGCTACTGCACTTCGTCGGCGCCGATGTCGAAGATCATCGACTTGGCGTCGGGGCGCGGCTGGAAGTCGTAGTCGTGATCGGGCGCGCCTTGCGACGTGCCTTCGTTGATGCACGGCGAGCCGGGCGCGAGGTGATAGTCGCCGACGCCGACGAAGCCGGGCGGCTTGGCCGTCAGATCTACCGACGACTGCGGGCCCGCGGACGGATCGTCGCTGGCGTCGATGAGGGCGCCGCAGTTGGTCTCGCTGATGACGCCGCCGGCGCCTTTGTTGTTGTAGAGGATCGTGTTGACGACCATGACGCTGGCGGCGCTGGCGCAGGAGACGCCGACGAAGCCGCTGCCGGCGCTGTTGTCGGCGACGGTGTTGTTGACGAAGACTGTGTTGGCTGAGTCCATCATTTGAAACAGGCCCGCCCCGTTGTTCTTCACGAGCATGCTGTTGTAGACGGTGAAATCGCCGCTGCTGATGGTCACGCCACCTTGCAGGTTGCCGGAGACGAGGCAGCCGTCGAGAGTGAGCGGCAAGCAGTTCATCGAGACGACGCCGAGCTGCTTGCTGTTGACGAACGAAACTTGGTACGCGGTGAAGTGCGAGGCGTTGCAGTTGCCGCCGTTGCCGTTGTCGGCGGTGACCACGAGGTTGCGCGCGGTCATCGAGCCGCCGTTCGCGGCGCCGAGGCCGTCGCCGCCGCCGGGATTGATGATCGCGCCGGCGGCGCCGACGATGTAGATAGTCCTGTTGTTGACGCCGACGCTCTCGGGATAGGTGCCGGCGGCGACGTGGACGTAGAGCCGCGCGGGGGTGAGCCCGACTGCGTTGTTGACGGCCTTCATGATCGTCTTGGTCGCCGTCGTCGGCGTCAAGCCCATGTTGCTGTCGGCTCCGTTGGCGACGTCGGCGTAGACGACGTTGCTCGTGTCGATGCACTGGCCGTGCGTGGTGGAGCCGGGCGTGAGATCGCAGATGAGCGACGGGCACTCGCTGTCGGCGATGCAGCCGCGGCAGGCGTGGGTGCCGTCGTCGCAGAACGTCGTCGTGCCGCCGCAGTCGCCGGCGTCGCGGCAGCCGACGCATTGGCCCATCGCCGCGCCGGTCGGCTCGCAGTGCGGCGTCGTCGACGAGACCGCGGCGCAAGCGGCGTCGCCGTCGGAGGTCGACAGGCACGAGACGCATTGCATGGCCACGCAGATGGGCGTCGGGCCGCTGCAGCTGCAGCCGGCCATGTCGGTGCTGAGGCCGGCGAGATCGGCGCCGCCGAGCGAGCTGACGTGGCACTCGCGCGCGGTCAGATCGCAGGCGAAGCCGTTGGGACACGGGCGCGCGTCGTCGCAGTACGCGCCGTTGGCGCGCTTGCACTCGACGGTGGCGACGACGATGGCGGCGAGCGCCGCGATGACGACGAGCGTGCGCATCAACGCCTCGGCCGATCGATGACGAACATGATGACGCTGGTGACGACGAGCGCGCCGCCGGCGGCGAGCGCGACGATGCCGCCGGTGCGCGTGTCGTAGACGTCGGGGCACTCGAGCTGACCGGCGGTGCGCGCGCAAGTGCCGCGGCCGTCGACGGCGACGAGCGCGGCGCCGGCGCCGACGGCGAGCACACCGCCGACGAGCGTCACCCACTTGAGCGGACGGAG